>NZ_JBMFRG010000034.1:0-6833 GCF_049968175.1 Dissulfurimicrobium sp. | reverse complement strand
GAGGGTTAGGGAATTCATCTCTCTCTTGCTCTTGAGAAAATTGAAGCAATATTTGTGCCACAATTAAAAAGATGGGACCCCATAATCTGAGCAAGGCGATTACGTCTCTATTTGATACTGCTTTAATTTGTATTGCAAGGTTCTTAAGGATATGCCTAATATCTCGGCAGCCTTCCGCCTATGTCCCCCTGTCTCTTTCAAAGCCTCTTCTATGGCATCTTTCTCGAGCTCTTCCAGACTTTTAAGCCTTCTCGGCCCTGGCTGCAGGGAGGTATCGCCTTTGTCTATTTTTGGTTTTGGTTCAGGCCAAAGGACAGCGGGCAATAAGAGTTCCAGACCTTGATTTAAGATGATGGCTCTTTCGAGTACATTATGCAATTCCCTTATATTACCCGGCCAACTATAAGATTGCAGCCTCTTTATCGACTCTTCAGTGAGTTTAACAGGCTTAACCCCGACCTTTGCCGATATGGTCTGTATCATATAGCCAGCAATGGTCGGCATGGCCCTGATCCTCTGTCTTAAGGGAGGAAGGGCTATGGGAAACACATTCAGCCGGTAATAGAGGTCTTCCCTAAAACGTCTTTCCTTGATATTTAATAAAAGGTCCTGGTTTGTAGCCGCTATAACCCGAGCCGTAGTCGTCAAGGTGGTAACCCCCCCTACCCTTTCAAAGGACCTCTCCTGAAGGACCCTTAAAAGTTTAGATTGGAGACCAATAGGCATCTCACCTATCTCGTCCAAGAAGATAGTACCTTCCTGCGCCAATTCAAATTTGCCTTGTTTGGTCTTTATTGCACCAGTAAAGGCACCTCGTTCATGACCAAAAAGTTCTGATTCGATAAGGGTCTCTGGGATCGCAGCGCAATTTAACTCCACAAAAGGCCCTTTCCTCTCGCTGAGACTATGTATAGCCTTAGCTATAAGGCTCTTTCCCGTGCCACTTTCACCCAAAAGAAGCACAGTCACCCCAGTCTTTGCCACCTGTTTTATTTCATCCCAAATCCGTTCCATGCCAGCAAAAAGGACATCCGCTGGCGGAAGCCCATCGGAGAGCTGATTTTGCCAAAGCCTATTCGCTGCAAGCAATGCCTGGCGTTCCAGTATCTTCGAGACCGCTATCCTCAACTCGTCCGGATCTTTCAGTGGTTTTATAAGATAATCTTGCGCACCTTCCTTCATAGCCTGAACAGCGTTTTCTACCGTTGCAAACGCTGTAAGAAGGATAAAATCTATCTCTGGTCTCTTTTCTTTCACCTTTCTCATGAGTTCGATGCCATTCATATCCGGCATCTTTAGGTCGGTTATCACTATATTCGGCGAAAATTCTTCCATTACATCAAGCGCTTCCCTGCCGCTTTCGGCGGTTTTAACCCTATAGCCAGGCTGTTGTAATATCCTGCTAATGAGTATCGTGATAGCGTGCTCATCATCAACCACCAGTATTCTTATCTCGGGTTCCATAAAAGACTTTCTTTCCTTGAGCCGTCCATATAATATAAAAACTATGGACTATTTATTTTTAATAAATCCGGTCGCCGGATCAGGGCTAGGCGCCAGGATCGCCGATGAGATTGAAGGCGGGGTCCAGTGCCCGAGTTTTTCCATCCAAACGGTCTTTACAGACCCCAAACGCATCGAGAACCAAGTGCTTTCCCTTACCGGCAGCAAAAAACTTATTGTCATCGCAGGTGGAGACGGGACGGTCTCCACAGTAACCAGGATATTATCTAAATTAGTCAATCCTCCGCCTTTTGCAATCCTACCGCTAGGTACAGGAAATGATATCGCAAGAAGCCTTGGCTGGTGGGACGTATGGGATACAGGCGGACTACCGCTCTTTTTTACGGCCCTTGCAAACGGCAGAGTTGAACCGATCGACGTATGGTCATTGGGGCATGGCGATACCTTCCTTGGTTACATGGGCATCGGCCTTGACGCCTCCATAGTGCGCTCCTTCTACAAAATGCGCAGATATTTCAAGAACAGTGCCGCACCAAGCATCAGACAAAATAAGCTATTTTATCTCCTTGCAGGGATCAAAAGCATAATAAGAAATACGGTAAAAGGGTCTATCCCTGAACTAGATATCTCATTAACCGATCATACCGGGAAAAAGGACTCTTTTACATTAAAAGGAAATTTCAGTTTTATCCTCTCCAATATAGAATATTATGCTGGCGGAGGAAGGCTTTCCAAAGGCGCAGACCGCTCCGACGGTATCCTTAATATATATAAACTTGATGATATGTGCGAATATATAAAATTTCTGGCGAAGGGCAGATTTGCTCCCCTATCAGCCCAAATAAGGCCGATCACGGCCAAGCTTATAAATATCGCAGTAAAGACCCCCGTACAGATACAACTTGACGGCGAATGGGCAGGTGAAAAAAGACCTGGCGACGTGATCAGCGTTGAACTTGCAAGGGTCATCGCGGCCTTTTTGCCACCCAAGGATTTTTTTGCAAGGGCAAGGCTTGAAAAAATGTATAATAATGGACATTCTTTTAAAAAGAAATCCGTCTCGGCATATCCAAGACCGGCTACAATTAAAAGGGGCAAAATCAGATCAACCATTAAGTAACATGTCTAGCAATACATAAAGACCACTAAAAAAATACCTTCTGGTCGGCAATGCGATACTAAGGAGACCATATGAACGAACGCCGTAAAACCCGAGGTGCCCATCGACGAGGGAGAGGCCATGGATATGCTAATAGAATTGCCTGTGATCGGCCCAATACCCCTCAAGGGTTACATACAGCACAAAAACGGTGAGAAAACAGGCATCGGCATGCAATTTGTCCAAGTGCGATTCGCCCAAGAGGAATCGGAATATTTCAATATATATCAACAGTTCATTAAGCTGATGTCTCAGCTCGAAAAAATAAGGGAATCATATCTTGAGCTCGTTCAAAAAGGGGCTGTGAAACTCCATGCCATGCCTCAAAAAAAATAGACACCAAATGAAAACTCTATAGGCACTTACAAATCTGCTAGGTCCGCTCGAGATCCATGATCTCCATGCGATTTGTGCCGCCTGGATGCCAGATTGATGGCCCTTGCGTAAGAACAACAAGACCTTTTGTAACGCCCATCTGCAAAAACCATTTGCGACAATAGGCCCCCCAGCTTGATACATCCTCGGACACATGGACAGGATAAACGCCGCATGAAAATACGAGCCGCCGGCACGTCTTCTCGTCAAAACTGAGGGCTGCAATCCATACACTGGGTCTGAGACGCGCGACTCTCCGTGCAGTGGCCCCGCTGGCAGTCGGCGTGACGACTGCAATCGGCCTCAAACTCCTGACAGCTCCGTAGACGCCCTCGGCTATGATATCTTCTACGGATGTTGTCTCTTTTCCTGGGACCTGACTAACGGATATAGATAATGCCATATTATAAAAATCTGGCTCGTTTTCCGTCACCTCAGCGATCCTTGACATCATGGACACAGCCTCAACAGGATACCGCCCCATGGCGGATTCCTCGGACAACATCACACAATCAGTACCGTCAAGGATGGCGTTCGCCACATCGGTCACCTCAGCCCTGGTCGGGCGACTATTTTCCACCATGGACTCGAGCATTTGCGTGGCGGTTATAACAGGTCTGCAGAAAAGTCTGGCCTTGCGGATAATACGCTTCTGCACAGCAGCGACCTCTTCTATGGGGATCTCGACCCCGAGATCACCCCTTGCCACCATGATACCATCCGCAGCCTCAAGGATGGCGTCAATATGTTCAAGGGCCTCTCTCCGCTCTATCTTTGCTATTACAAACGGGTCATAGCCAATAGTCGATGCCGCATCTCTAAGGTATTTTATGTCCGTTTCGTCCCGTACAAAAGAGATGCTGACCGCATCAATCCCCTCATCCGCTGCAAAGGCGAGACACTTAAGATCATATTCAGTGACAGCCCTTACGCCAAGATCGATCCCAGGGAGATTTATACCCTTGTGCGACCTGAGCGTGCCGCCCACAACGACCCTGCATTGGACGTCACCTCTATCAATCCCCTCCACTTCAAGCTGAATGAACCCATCGTTCAGATAGACCTTATCTCCTTTGCGTACAGCCTTTGAAAGACCATCAAAACTCACAGGGATCCGATTGTCGTCCGCGCCTTCCTGTACATCACCCACGAACAAAACGATACGTTTCCCGTAATCAAGCTCTAAAGGCTCTTTCTTAAGCCTTCCAACACGCATCTTTGGGCCGGGGAGATCAGCAAGGATGGCCACCTTCTTGCCGACCGCATCAGCCGCCCATCTGACGTTGGAGACAACCATTCTGTGACTGTCAAAATCGCCGTGGGCCAAGTTAAGCCTGGCCACATCCATACCTGCCCTGGCCATCCGCTCAAGCACATCCGGCCCGCTTGAAACAGGACCGATAGTGCACACGATCTTCGTCTTATGCGAAGGAAAAATCATGATTGCACCCTTGGATCAGACCGGTTTAGGTTGCCGAGCATGGCGTTTATTGCATCCCATACCTCTTTTGTCAGATCGTCTCTTGAACCTTTAGGGTCAATAGGCCTACCTATGGATACAGAGATGATCCCCCCCGGCCTTATCATTAGACTACCCTTGGGAAGCACCTTATGGCTGCCACTTATCGCCACAGGAACTATTGGACAACCCGATTCTATGGCCACCTTTATACCACCTATCTTGAAAGGTTGAAGACGGCCGTCACTACTCCTCGTCCCCTCCGGAAAGACAACGATCGACGTGCCTTCCCTGATCCTTTTGGCCGCATCTCTCAGGCCCAAGACCGCAGTCTTGCCGCCCGATCTATCTATCGGTATATAGCCGGCCATACGCATGGCCTGACCGAAAAGCGGGATCTTAAAAAGCTCTTTCTTTACCAAGAACCGAAACTGTACGCACAAGGCAAGGTATAAGACAGGTATATCAAGCTGGCTTGCATGATTAGATGCAAAGACTACAGGCCTGCCCAACGGGATATTTTCAGATCCTGTGACATTTAGCCTCAACCCAGCCACTATAAAAAGCAACTTTGACCAGAACCTTCCCAGATTATGACCATAATCCCCTGTCCCTGTAAGTAGAGAGAGCAATATGGCTATTGAACCCAGCAATACATAGCTGCTCACGGCAAATATCAAGAAAAATACAGCCCTTATCTTGTGAAACATAACCAAGTGCCATCTCTCTAGTGTCCGCCGCAACTATGACCGTGCTCATGGCCATGACTGTGGCCTGCGCATGTAGATCCGGCCACCCCCTTGAGCCTCCCGGAAAGCAATGCCTTCACCGCCTCACTCGGCTCCATGGGTTGAACGCCTGCTATGACATTTATACCGGACGCCGTAAGTATCTCCACTGCCCTTGCCCCAATGCCGCCACAGATAAGATGAGTTACCCCTTGTTCATGGAGCCATCTTGGTATAACACCAGGTTCATGAGGAGGCGGTGCGAGCATGGCAATCACCCCTGGCTGGCCGTCTTTTACATCTACAAAAGCGAATTTTGGTGCATGGCCGAAGTGGCCCGCTATCATTTGACCATCTATAGGCATGGCGATCTTCATTTGTCCCTCCTTCATCCATGATATCATTGTCGCCCAGAGGCCTGTCTGGCCTTCTTTTCCGCCCGTAGCGCCTGCGTTGCATTTATTGTATTCCTTATAATTTGTTCAAAGGCTTCTGACGTATGGCTGTTTGGATATGCAGCCACAAGCGGTCTTCCAGCATCACCGGTGGTCACTATCCTTGGGTCAACAGGGATACGCCCAAGAAACGTTATGCCGAGCTCTTCAGCAAGCTTTTCACCACCGCCCTTTTTGAAGACATCCACCGCCTTCCCACAGTGCGGGCAGATCATACCGCTCATATTCTCAACAATCCCCAGAATAGGCATATTTACGTGTCTGCAAAAGCTTATTGACTTCCTGACGTCAAGCAGAGAGACCTCCTGCGGGGTGGTGACGACCACCGCAAAGGCATCTGGTATCATCTGTGCAATGGTCATTGGCTCGTCTCCAGTGCCTGGGGGTGCGTCTATCACAAGGTAATCAAGATCTCCCCATTCGATGTCATAGATGAACTGCCTGATGGCCGACATCTTCAGGGGCCCGCGCCACATGACAGCCGAGTCTTTTTCTGGCAGGAGCGGTTCAACCGACATAAATTGGAGATTGGGCGAGTAAAACACCGGCCCCACCGTCCCGTCAGATCTCCGTTTAAGCTCACCCCTTTCAAGGCCGAGCATCTTCGGGACATTTGGACCATGCAGATCGACATCCAAAAGACCCACATAAAAATTCTCAAGGGAGAGACCGAGCGCCAGATTTACGGCCACGGTGCTCTTGCCGACCCCGCCCTTGCCGCTCATGACCATTATCTTGTTTTCAATCCTGTCAAGCTTCTGCTTTATCATCTGGTCCTGTTGGTCAAGAACAGGATTCGCCCTGACATTTTGTTGTGTTGCTTCCACAGCTCTTTCCTCCAATCATTCATTATGGTTAATCAAGCAAGATCGTCAATCCGTTGAAGAGCCGCCTTATTGAATCGGCTATCGGCCCTCTATCGTACCCTACAATCGGCCTTCTCGCTATAATGCTTTTTACGGCCTCACGGTCGAAAGGCAGCCTGCTTATCACTCGAACACCTTTCTTCAAACATATTCCCTCTATTTGAGCGGAGATCTCTGGATTTATATCCCATTTATTTATACACGCACACGATAAAAGCTTAAAGTGTCTTGCAAGATCGATAACTCGCTCAAGGTCATGAAGACCGGAAAGCGTCGGCTCTGTGACCACGAGCACAGCGTCTGCATTTGAAAGGGACGAGATTACAG
>NZ_JBMFRG010000033.1:0-23740 GCF_049968175.1 Dissulfurimicrobium sp. | reverse complement strand
CCGATGACCGTATAAGAGAGATCGTAGAGGACTGTAGAGCCGCGCGCCTTGGGTGTGTCGCATGTAAAAAGGAACTCGCAGAGGCCTTGATTGATTATCTCGCCCCTATTCAAGAACGCCGGGCCACCATGTCCTCTGAGCCTGGCCTTGTGGCCTCTGTCCTTGAGCAGGGCGCAGGCAAGGCAAGGCGTGTCGCCGTAGAGACCATGGAAGAGGTGCGAAGCGCAATTTGGAGCCCCAGTGCCAGGTAAGACTTGAGGTCTTTGAGGGGCCTCTTGACCTCCTTTTATATCTTATAAACAAGAACAAGCTCGATATAGCCGACATACCCATTGCCCTGGTCACGGCCCAGTATCTTGAATATCTGGAGTTCATGCAGGCCCTTGATCTGGTTGTTGCAGGCGAATACCTTGTGATGGCCGCAACCTTGCTTCAGATAAAGTCCAAGATGCTTCTCCCTGCCCCGACATTAGGCGCTTGCGGCGCCGAAGATGACCCAAGGTCTGAGATAGTAAGGCCCTTGAAAGGGCTTGTCGAGATACGCCGGCTTGCACAGGCGCTTGATGCAAGGGAGCTTTTGGGCAGGGATGTCTTCATCAGAGATGCAGATACAGAAAGCCAGGCGACAGAGAGCGATCTCCCAGCGCTTTCGAAAGGCAACGCCGGCTGTGTTCCGCGGCACGAGGATGTGGATTTGCTTGATCTGGTCTCGGCATTCAGGTCGGTCATAAAAAATAGAAGGCTACCAAGGGTAGTTGAGATTGAAGAGGCTAGGTGTGACCTTGTCCAGACGATGGGGTGTGTATTGGGTCTTGTTTCTAGTACGGGCAGGGTAAGTTTTTGTGACCTCTTAACAGACGGCGACAGAAAGACGGCGGTTTGTATCTTTATTTCGCTTCTTGAGCTGGCGAGGCAAAAAAGGGTGCGCCTTCTTCAAGACGTTCATGGCAAGGACATAGTTATCGTCATGAGGGCATCGTCTTAGTCTCCGCTCCAGCCGCCTATGCCCAGGAGCTCGAGGTTGAAGCCGAAGACGTTTTCATCTTTATTTTTTTTGTAACTACATGTAATCGCCCAGCAGCTTGCCTGATATCTTAGACCATAGACGGATTCGACCTCATTTCCATTCTGCACTGACCACGAAGTCCTGTATGTCGCCCTCCAGGCCGCCGTAATGGGGAACATGGCATTTATATCAAGTGAGTTTATCTTTTCGATGCGGTTATAGCGGTAACTGAGCGCCAGATCCTCGCCTTCATGCTTTGAGACGCCGGTCCAGAGATTATAGCTTGTAAAGCCGTCGCCATAGAGGTTGTATGTGGTGTCGTAACGGATGTACCAGTAAGGGATAGGCCAGCAGTCAATCTCTCCGTAGATATCTGAAAACTTGTGGTTGGTGTCTATGGGTTTGGGTATGAGGGTGTTGCGGTTAAAGATGTCGTAGCTGTAGTTTTGTACCTCAAGCGGACCCGGCGGGATGCCGTGCGTGTCGTAGCTTTGTTCGACATAGAATCTTATTAGGTCCGAAAAGGCATATCTGTCTTTGCCAAGCGGTTTTTTGCTGCTCAGGAAGGAGAGTACCGACCACGTAAATCTATTTAGCGGATCAAGGCGGTCCAGGTTGTCGATGAATGGGATGTGCGTTTGATCTATAGTGGGTCTGTATGTATATGCGAGCTTGGGACGTATGGTATGACGCAGCGAAAGGCCGTCGCCCATATCAAATATCCTTGCTAGATTTGTGCTCACCTGCGTATTGAATGTGTAAAGACCACGGTTCTTGGTATCTTTTGGGCGTATATTTTGCGTGGAACCGCTAGACGTATACATGGTCTCCTGGACTGAAAAAGAGGCCAGACCGTTCAGCCAGCCTTTGAGCTTGAAAGGCAGGGATGTGGTCGGTTCAAGGTTTATACGCTGTTCTTTTGTGTCGGAGTCACGCCAATAGTTTACATACGAGACGTCCCAGTTGTAGTAGAGCCGTGTGTTGGCAAGGGGGACGTCAAAACCGTGGAAAACGAGCTTGGGCAGTGTCTGAACAGTGGTGGATTGCTCCCCGGTGACGAGGTTCTGATTGTAACGCATCTCGCCCCCTACAAAGCTGTCCTCGCCGTTTCTTGTGATCTGGAGACTCGATGGCCTTATGGTGTCTGTTATGTCGGCCATGGAACGACCGAAGTTTTTTAGGAACGTCCTGTTGGTCTGATCAAAACCCATCGGCCCCCCGTTAAATTCCTGGAGGTAATCCCTGTCGCTGACCAGGTCTATATCGACCTTGGCTTTAAAGCCCAATGGCAGCTCCTGATCGATCTTGCCTCTGAGCCACCATCTTTCAGAATTCCTTCTTATCTGGCCGTCGTTATTGTAGTCATTATCCTTCAGGTTGTCGCTCAGGTGATTATAGCGTATAATTCCCCTTGATTCAGGAGAAAAGACGTGTCGGAATTCAACTCCCTCCATCCAGCCCCTGTTGCTCATCAGGTCTTGGTAAAAGGTCGCGTCCATGCTGTCGTTTATGGCCCAGAAATAAGGGACGTCGATCTCTGCGCCGTTTCTGCTCGAATTGGCGAAATAGGGCAGCAGGAAGCCGGATTTTCTGTATCTGTTAATCGGGATGGATATCCAGGGGGAATAGAGTACCGGCACGTTTTCTATATTGAACCTTGCATCCTTGGCGACTGCCTGGCCTGTGATGGTAAGTCTTAAATCGCTGCATCGGAAGCTCCATGCCTGTTTCGGAAGTGGGCATGTACTTATGACCGCATCCTTAGCCCTGTATTCCTCGGCCCCTGTCTTCCAGAGCTGTTTCGCCACTAGATGGACATTATTTCTCTTGAGGAAGAGATGCGCCCCTTTCATGGTACCGGTTGAGGTCTTCAGATCGAATTCCCCTTCCTCGCCCCTAAAGACCCCTTGATCCATATCCATTACAACCGCCCCGTTGGCCCAGACCTTTCCTTTTCGTGTGTCGTAGAGGATCCTGTCGGCCGATATCTTCAATTCGCCGTGCCTGATGTTGACCGCCCCTTCTCCGAGGATGGCGTCTGTTGATTGATAGAACGTGAGTTTCTCCGCCTCTATATGCCATGGCTCGACGCCTTTGGGGGGTTCGGCTGGTCCATCAAGATGGGGGTGCCCAGGGGACGGTTGTCCTCCAGCCTGATGCGGCGGTTCGTGCGATGCATCCAGACCGTCTGCGGATACAGATTTGACCCCGGACAGGATGCAAATCAACAGGATGCAAATCAATTTAAGTGGGCATGGCCGAGTCATCATAACCTAATGACCGTTAGTATCATATAGGTGGGTTGTTTTCAATGGATGTACCGCCTTATTTTACAGGAATGTCTATTATCCATCCTTGATTTTATTTTAGACAGTCTTTATACAAGAAGCGATTGTCGTGATGCTTTCATAATTCTACAATTCAGGTCGTGCGATAGGATAGATGGTTATGTCGAACAATTTTTTTTGGCCGGTTCTTGCGTACCTTGCTGGGTCTATCCCGTTCGGCCTCTTGTTTGCAAGGATCAAGGGGGTGGATCTAAGGGGGAGCGGGAGCGGCAATATAGGTGCAACCAACGTAATGAGGGTTATGGGCAAGAGTGCCGGTTTCCTGACCTTGCTGGCTGATCTGGCCAAAGGGTTTTTGCCGATCGTATTGCTCAGGCTGGTCGGTTCCGGTCTATCTGATCCGGGCATCCTGGCGCTTACGGGGCTTGGGGCGGTGATCGGCCATTGCTATCCGCTCTTTCTTGGATTCCGCGGTGGCAAGGGCGTGGCGACGTCCGCAGGTGTCTTACTGGCAGTCTGTCCGTCAGCCCTTTGTGTGGCAGCCGCCATTTTCTTGATTGTGGCAAGGGTGACGGGGTTTGTATCGGCTGGGTCTCTGGCTGCAGCCGCTATTGCACCAGCCGGTGTACATTTTTTCTGTCCAAGCGGTCCGGTCGAACTTATGGCATGGGCCATGGCCGTCCTTATCTGGTGGAAGCACAAGGAAAATATAAGGCGGCTTCTGCGTGGAGAGGAGCATGGCTGGAAGGGTCCGCCTACGGTGTAGACGTATTGGATACTATTCGCCGCTTAGTCCCAATTGTGCGATTTTCCTATGCAAATGCCTCCTTTCCAGCCCTATAGCCTCTGCAGTTTTGGTTATATTGCCTCCATGTTCGGCCAATTTTTGCGCCAAATATTCCCGTTCGAACATCGCCTTGGCGTCGCGGAAGCTGTCACAGGAAAGCCATGGCCTGACGCCGTAGTCTGATGACCCTGCCGACGCCCGTTCGTCTTTAAGGCCCTTTTGATATGAAAGCGGCAGGTCTTCCAAGGTGATTTCAGATCCCTTTGAGAGTATTACCAGTCTTTCCGCAAGGTTTTTGAGTTCCCTCACATTTCCAGGCCAGTCGTGTCTTTTCAGTGCCTCTATTACATCGGGCGCAACTTTTTTATGGCCCTTTGCAGCCTTTTGGGCAAATTCTTGCAAAAAGACGTTCAAGAGGAGATGGATATCTTCCTTGCGTTCCCTCAACGGTGGTACCTCAATCGGTATGACGTTCAAGCGGTAATATAGGTCTTCACGGAAGTTTCCGGCCTCTATCTCCTTCTCCAGGTCTTTGTTTGTGGCTGCTATGATGCGCACATCCACCTGGATGGTCTTTGCGCCGCCGACCCGTTCGAACCTCTGTTCTTGGAGTATCCTCAGGACCTTTGCCTGGGTTTTGAGGCTCATGTCGCCTATCTCGTCCAGAAAGAGCGTCCCACCGTTCGCAAGGTCGAATTTGCCCTGCTTCATGGATGTCGCCCCTGTAAACGCCCCCTTTTCATGTCCGAAGAGCTCACTTTCAATGAGTTCTTCAGGTATTGCCGCGCAGTTCACCTCGACGAGTGGCTTGCGCCCCCTTTTGCTCAGTCTATGGATCGTCTGCGCAACTAGTTCCTTGCCGGTGCCGTTTTCCCCCTGAATGAGTACCCAGGCATCCGTAGGACCGACGACAGCTATCTGTTCCTTAAGTTTCTGCATGGCCTGGCTCTGACCGACAAGTTCCCTAGATAAATCGGTCTTTTGTCGCAGCAATACGTTTTCTTCCTGCAACTCCTTGTAATTAAGGGCGTTTCTGATAGTGAGGACAAGCTGTTCATAAGAAAGAGGTTTTTCTATGAAATCATATGCGCCGAGCTTTGTGGCCTTTACGGCCGTCTCTATATTGCCATGACCTGACATTATTATGACTGGCAGAAACGGCCAGTCATCTTTGATCTTTTTTAACACATGGAGTCCGTCCATGCCTGGCATCCAGATGTCGAGGAGGACGAGATCCGGCAGGTCGTCCGCTATAGCGGCAAGGGCGGCCTCCCCATTGAGTGCCGATTTGACATCAAAACCCTCGTCTTCGAGGATCCCCTGCACCGTCTCAATGATGGTCTGTTCGTCATCGGTTATCAGTATTTTTTTCTTGAGCATGGCCACCAATGGACTGTTGTTGAGGAAAGATCAGTGTAAACCTTGTCCCATACGGGACATTATCTTCTACTTTAATTCGACCATTATGGTCCATGACGATCGAATTGACAATAGCAAGGCCGAGTCCAGTACCCCCCCTTTTTTTTGAAAAATATGGTTCGAAAATGCGCTCTCTGTCTTCAGGGGTGATGCCTGTACCAGTGTCGGCCACCCAGACACCCACCTCCCTCTTTTCCGAGTCAAAAAAGACGCCTACTTCCACCGAGCCACCATCGGGCATTGAGGCTACTGCGTTATCGAGGAGGTTTATGATCGCTCTCTTGATTTGATCCGGATCCAGCACGGCCTCAGGCATTATATCAGGGCGCTTTAATGTAAAAGCTATAGCCGGATGCGCTTCACGATAAAGGGCTACGACCTCCTCGGCAAGCGCGTCCAGCCTGACTGCTCTTGGCCTAATAGTCGGCATCCGCGCAAAGTTTGAAAACTCATTTACCAGCCTTTTTAATTCATCAGCCTGTTTTATGATGGTATTCGTGCAGGCGTCAAAGACCTCCCTTGCCTCTTTATCCAGGCCTTCCATATATTTTTTTCTGAGTCGCTGGGCCGAGAGCTGGATAGGTGTGAGCGGGTTTTTCACCTCATGTGCTATACGTCTCGCCACCTCGCGCCATGCAGCGAGCCTCTGGATCTTTTCCAGCTCCGTAAGGTCGTCGAATACGATCACCACGCCATGCGACATGCCGTCTTGGTCTCTCAGGACTGTAAAACTTACGATGAGAGAGAGATACCTGTCCTTTACCTGTATGCGCATCGGGCGCTGAAGCGTCCCCTTGCCGGTTGAGGCGATCTCCCTTCTGATGGCCTCGAATTCATTCACCTGGTCCTTGTCCAGTAGTTTATGATAAGGCATGCCTACGATCTCATCCGCCTTGAGCTTTAATATGGCCTCTGCAGACCTGTTCATTGTGGTGACGATCCCGTTCCTGTCGATTGAAATGACCCCGGCGGCCACATTCTGGAGTATGATCTCTATGTAGCGGCGGCGTTGCTCGATCTCGTAATAGCTCTTTTTCAGTTGTCTCGAGGCGTTTTCCGCCCTGCGTCTAGCCTCCTTAAGATCTTGTGTCATTGTATTAAATGCACGGACAAGCGAGCTCAGTTCGTCCCTTCCATGGGTCTCAAGACTAAAATCCAGGTCGCCTTGCGCGATCCTGTGTGTAGCCTCGGCCAGCATCTGCACGGGTTCCGTTATGCCCTTGGCGATGCGAAAGCCCAGCCAGATGGATACGAAAATGATGAGGAGGGTTATCAGAAAGAGGGCGAGAAGCAGCGTCGCCTTTATCGGATTTTGGTAGAGGAGGAGCTGATGATAGTCTTCATAGCCCATCTTGATCCCATCGAGGAGCCCGTTTATGTCGCTCGGTATGAGATTGCCGACTGCGATGACAGCAAGTGCCGGACCGTTCGGGCCTTTGAGCGGGCAAAGCACCCTTATAAGAGAGCCGTTTTGTAGATTGTCGTTTTGAACCACCAGGCCACCCTCATTAAGGGCCTTCGCAAGATTCGAAGACGGTATCCGAGGCGGCGGTCCTGCAAGCGGCAGCCATGTCCTTGTGAGCTGCGCCTTGAGGCTGGGGCTGAATATCTCTATTGAATTTATAGGGCTGCACATCTTTGTTAAAGACCCATTGGGCAACAGCGGATGCGGGGTGAGCATCTCCTCCGCACATGCCATATCAATGGCGCTGTCTTTTATGCACCTTAGGCTTACGGCCAGCGAAATAGTCTGTGCCGACTGTTCGAGCTGGGCCACCCTGTCTTGGTAGTATGTCTGACCGACCGTAAGGGCATTGTCTAAGGCGCGTTCGACTTTTATGTCAAACCAATAGGTAAGACTTGTCCTTAAAAATTGGAACGATGCAAAGAACAGCATCAAGGTGGGAAGCAGGGAGAGAAATATGAAGGCGAGCACAAGTTTTTTCCTGAGCTTGGCGCCGAGGAGTCTCT
Organism: Dissulfurimicrobium sp.; assembly: GCF_049968175.1. Classification (NCBI taxonomy): domain Bacteria; class Deltaproteobacteria; genus Dissulfurimicrobium; species Dissulfurimicrobium sp. The sequence continues at coordinate 16,269 of NZ_JBMFRG010000033.1, read as the reverse complement.
TTTTATCCTCAAAGATTACCTTTACAAGTTGCCTGACTATGAGGAATACAAGCAGCAATACCAATATTATGTTAAGGTTTATGACCGCGAAGATTATAATGTTGCTGCCGGTGGGCGTCGGGAATGAGGCCGGTCTGGATATCAGGTAGTATTCGAGGATCGACAGGACCGCCATCAAGACACCGGCGGCTAGTATGAACAGACGTTCGCGCCTTCGCCTTTTTATTTCACTAGTAGGTAAAGTAGATTTCATTCCAATCGGTCTTGAGGTCCCACGGGGAAAATATATTCATAAGGCCTGGAAACTGGATGTTAGATTCGACCTTTTCAGCCGCCGCGCGCACGCTGAGTCTATATGTGACTCCACGCCTCAGTCTTGAAACCGGCACGAGAGGGGTGCCGTTTATCTCGAACATCATCGACAGCGCCTCAGCCCTGCTCTTTACGCTGACCGCCCTTGGATTTTTAGGACCAAGCGTGATGGTGTATTCGCCGCGAAGGGCGTCATAGCTTAAGGTCCTTGAGATATATCCATGGAATAGGGTCTTGTCTATAAGCAGCCTTGGCTCGTTTAATTCTATCTCGTAGGTGTATTTTATTGGTATACCGCTCTGGATAGCGGCGGCTATTTCATAGGTAAGGCCGTTCTTGAGCGAGAAATATGCGAGTAGATACCTCTTTGTGTTAGCAACTGCCAGGTCTGATACCCTGGGCGCAATGTTGTTGTCAGCATATGACAAGGCTGGCGAGAGGAATTGCAAGAGCCCTATCGCTGCACCCAGCGCAGCCAGATAAAAGGCGACATAAAAAAATTCCCTTGTGATGAAGAGGTGTCTTTGCAATTTTGTCTTAAGGATTTTAGATTATATATGTTAGGTCTGAACTTAATTAGTCGGTTGCTTAAAAGCAATAACGGCGATTCATTTTTATTAAAAGACCTTAAGATTGCATGCTGCGCCTTGACACAACCCGTCAATCCTGTTATCAAAACCATCGTTGGAGGGAATTTGGTTAAAGGCGCGTAGCTCAGTGGGAGAGCGCTACCTTGACACGGTAGAAGTCGGCGGTTCAATCCCGCCCGTGCCTACCACTTAAATAATCCAACCTTAATGCCATCAATGGAAAACAGTCGATTCGACCTCATAAAGATCACGCTCCCAGACAAGACCGTAATTGAAGTCTTAAAAGGTATCGCGGCAGGAGAGGTCCTCGAGCAAGTCTTGGGTGACAGGGAGGCAGAAAAGGCCGTGCTCGTAAGGATTGATGGGGTGCTCAGAGATCTCTCCGTCTCCTTGACTGACGATTGCAGCATAGAGGCCGTTTTCCTTGAGGGAGATGATGTCCTTCACGTCCTGCGCCATACTACCGCCCATGTCATGGCGCAGGCGGTCAAAGAGCTTTTCCCTGGGACAAGGATCGCAATAGGCCCTGCAATAGCAAATGGTTTTTATTATGACTTCGGATATGAGAGGGGTTTTACTCCGGATGATCTGGATAAGATAGAGGCCAGGATGCGCGAGATCGTGAGCCGGGCCCTTCCTGTAGAAAGGCGCGAGGTCTCATTGTCTGAGGCTAGGGCGCAATTCCTTGCCTTGGGTGAGGTGTTCAAACTTGAGCTTTTGGATGAACTTGAGGCGCAGGGTGTTGAATCCGTTTCACTCTACGGTCAGGACGGTTTTCTAGACCTTTGTCGCGGGCCGCATCTTCCGCATACTGGGTGCATATCTGCCTTTAAGCTTACGGGTCTTGCGGGGGCCTACTGGAAGGGAGACGAAAAGAGGCCCATGCTCCAACGCATCTATGGTACGGCCTTTTTCGACCAAAAGGAGCTAGAGGCATATCTTGAACGTGTTGAAGAGGCCAAGAGGCGTGATCACAGGTATCTTGGAAAGGAACTCGGGCTCTTTTCGGTCGACGAAGAGATCGGCCCAGGGCTCATCCTTTGGCATCCTAGAGGCGCCGCAGTACGAAAGGCCATAGAGGACTTCTGGCGCGACGAGCACATGCGGCGCGGCTATAGTCTCCTCTATACACCCCACATAGCAAGGCGCGACCTCTGGAAGACAAGCGGCCATCTCGATTTTTACAGGGACAGCATGTATGCGCCGATGGAAATAGACGGCGTGGCATATCAGATCAAGCCCATGAACTGTCCATTTCACATAGCCGTCTACAACTCAAGGAGACGTAGTTACCGCGAATTTCCTTTGAGGTGGTGCGAGCTCGGCACGGTATACCGCTACGAACGGGCCGGTACACTCCATGGCCTTATGAGGGTACGTGGCTTCACTCAGGACGATGCCCATATCTTTTGCCGTGCCGATCAGCTTCAGGGTGAGATACGCGAGATACTTGATATGACCCTCTATGTCCTTCGCGTCTTCGGTTTCGACCGGTATGACGTCTATGTCTCAACCAGGCCTGAAAAATATGTTGGTTCCGAAGAGAATTGGGAGCGGGCGACCAGTGCGCTCAAAGACGCCTTGAAGGCGCAGGGGCTTTCCTATGAGATAGATCCCGGGGAGGGTGTATTTTACGGCCCGAAGATAGATATCAAGATCAAGGATTGTCTCGACCGATCATGGCAGTGCTCCACCATCCAGGTTGATTTCAATCTCCCGGAGAGGTTCGGCATGTGTTTTATGGGGGAAGACGGTCAGCCCAAGACCCCGATCATGATCCATAGGGCGCTCATGGGCTCGATCGAACGGTTTTTCGGGGTTTTGATTGAACACTATGCAGGGGCGTTTCCTCTCTGGCTTTCGCCTGTACAGGTTGTCGTATTGACCGTAACAGACAGGGCCGATGCCTGGGCTCGGTCCGTCGCCGATAGGCTAAAGGGGACCGGTTTCAGAGTGGAGATCGATCTCAGGAACGAGAAGCTCGGCAAAAAGATCCGCGAGGCACAGCTCATGAAGGTCCCTTATATGCTGGTTATCGGCGACAAAGAGATTGAGAACAAGGTCGTGAGCCCAAGGTTAAGGTCAGGGGAGACCTTGCCTGCCATGGAGCTCGATGATTTTATGGCGTTGCTCGTAAAGGAATGCGGCACCGCGTTTGCCGATGCTGCAAGGCAGAGACGGCCTGACACAGACTAGGCATTGGCGGTTTGCGTCCTGCCCTTTTTATTTTGTCGCCGACCGCCTTGTTATTTTTGGGCGATAAAGTTATAAAAAGTACTAACAGTAGGAGATATAGGTCTTCTAATAGGAGGTGTAGTATAGCAAAAGAAAATTCAACCAATATAAACCAGATGATCAGGGCCTCAGAGGTCCGTCTTATAGGGGTCGACGGGGAGCAGTTGGGTATAATGCCAGTAGAAGATGCGCTCGATAGGGCGATGAGCATAGGGCTTGATCTGGTGGAGGTTGCACCGGGGGCCAAGCCGCCCGTCTGTCGTATAATGGATTACGGCAAGTACAGATATGAGCAGAGCAAGAAGATTCAAGAGGCAAAGAAGAAGCAGGTCCATGTCCAGATAAAAGAGATAAAGCTTCGCCCTAGGACGGATACCCACGACATGGAGGTAAAAAAGAGGCATATAAGGGAGTTTTTGAAGGAAGGTAACAAGGTGAAGCTTTCCGTGCGTTTTAGAGGGAGGGAGATAGTGCACAGACATCTAGGTTTGGCCATTCTTTCCAAGATAACTGAAGAGCTTTCGGATGTAGCGGTGAGCGAGGGGGCACCAAGTGTTGAAGGACCTACGTTGCATATAATCCTGGCCCCCAAGAGGGATTGAGAGTTTTTTTAGAATAGCCATAAGGAGAGATGAATGATAAAGATCAAGACAAGACGTTCCGCTGCAAAGCGGTTCAGGGCAACCAGTACTGGCAAGCTGATGTCGTACAGGGCGGGCAAGAGCCATCTCCTGACACACAAGTCGCGCAAGAGGAAAAGAAATCTCAAGAAAGAGATAGCGCTGTCAGATGGCATGGTCAGCACTTACAGGCGTATGATGCCATATCTGTAGGCGATGCAACAACACGGTTGTTTTTTTGATGAGTCATCAATCTTGATGGTCTCGTAAAGAAGTCATTATATAAAAATCAGGAGTTTTAGATATGCCAAGGGTTAAAAGGGGCTTCAAGGCCCGCCGCCGCCGTAAAAAGATATTAAATATGGCCAAGGGCTATATGGGGGCCAGACATCGTTGTTTCAAACAGGCCAAGGAGACCGTTGAAAAAGGCCTGAGCTATGCATTTCGTGATAGAAAGGTCAAGAAACGTCTCTACCGTGGGCTTTGGATAGTCAGGGTGAACGCCGCATGCAGACAAAACGGCCTTTCCTACAGCCGTTTCATCGATGGTCTTAAAAAGGCCAAGATCGATATAGATAGAAAGATGCTTGCCAACTTGGCCGTCACCGATCCGGCGGCCTTTTCTGCATTGGCCGACAAAGCTAAGGCCGCTTGACAAGGAAGCATGTGACGGTGGGGCTTGATCCACCCGGTTTCGGATCCCTGGCGTACAGATCTGGCAGGTGATCTGGAAGACCGGAGACAGGCCGAGCAGAGGTTGCCCGCCGTGACTACGAGCGGTGTGGCGCTGTGACCTGTGGCCTGGTTTTTTAAGGCATGCAATATTGATGATCTCATAAAAAGTCATTATATGAGATGGCTAAGCAAAAATCGTAAATGTAAGGCGCGAAAATCCTGAGGAATGAGGCGTACCTTACTGTACGCCGCAGTGACGAAGGATGCAGCGCAACAGGGCAGTGGGCGACTTTTTTGCGACGCCATCAATGTTCGGCCTTTAGTAAATCATGAAGACGAAATGATAGATCATTTGAAGAGGATCAGGGCAAGGGCCTTGGATGCAATAGGCAATGCCTCGAGCATCCAGGAGCTTGATAGATTGCGTGTCGAGTTCATCGGCCGCAAGGGAGAACTTACTGCGGTTTTGAGGGGCCTGGGCGCCATATCTCCCGAGGAACGTCCAAGGATCGGTCAGCTTGCCAATACCATCAAGGACGAACTGGAAAACGAGATATCTAAAAGGAGGGACTCCCTTGGCGCCGGTGGGTCCACATCCAGGGTATCCGGCCTTGATCTTACATTGCCTGGCAGGAGGCGTCCTTTGGCCAGGCTGCACCCGATTACGCAGGTGATGGAGGAGATCGCCTCGATCTTTATGCGCATGGGTTTTTCCGTGGAGACCGGTCCAGAGATCGAACTTGATTTTTATAATTTCGAGGCCTTAAATATCCCAGTAGACCACCCTGCACGTGACATGCAGGATACCTTCTATGTGAATGAGAAGGTGCTGCTGCGCACCCATACATCGCCCATACAGGTCCGTACCATGGAAAGGCGCAGCCCCCCCTTAAGAATAATCGCCCCTGGCAAGGTCTATCGCTGCGATTCCGATGTAACCCATACCCCGATGTTTCATCAAGTGGAGGGGCTCATGGTGGACAAGGGCGTGACATTCGCAGGCCTTAAAGGTGTGTTGACCCATTTTTTACACGATATGTTCGGCGATATACCTGTGCGCTTCAGACCTAGTTTTTTCCCTTTTACGGAGCCGAGTGCCGAGGTGGATATCCAATGCGTCATGTGTAGCGGCGGTGGCTGCCGTGTCTGTTCCCAAACCGGTTGGCTTGAGATACTAGGTGCGGGCATGGTGCATCCCAACGTCTTCAGAAAGGTGGGTTATGATGCAGAAGAGTGTACCGGTTTTGCATTTGGTCTGGGGGTGGAACGGGTGGCGATGCTCAAATACGGCATAGACGACATCCGCTTGTTTTATGAAAACGACCTCAGGTTTCTCAATCAGTTTTGAGCTGAAGGGCTATGCGTATCCTTACATCGTGGCTTAAGGAGTTTGTGCCGTTTGATTGCGGGGTCGAAAGGCTTGGCCGGGATCTGACACTTACCGGGCTTGAGATCGAGTCTATAGAGCCGTTTGGTCCGGATGATTTTGTCATTGATATCAGCATAACCCCGAATCGTCCCGACTGTCTGAGTGTCCTTGGCATTGCAAGGGAGATCTCGGCTATATACGGACTTCCTTTGATATTCGGCCCGAGTGTTTGTCTGACTGATGGCGCGCCGGGTGCACTTGAGACCTCGGTATCCGTTCCCGTAACTATTGAGGCGGTTGATCACTGTGCAAGATATGCAGCTTGTGTGCTTGAAGATGTGCGTATCGGTCCATCGCCGGATTGGCTCAAGAGGCGCCTCGAGGCATGCGGGATAAGACCTGTAAACAATGTGGTTGACGCAACAAACTATGTGCTTCTTGAGCTGGGCCAGCCCCTTCACGCCTTTGACCTGGACAGGCTTAGGGGTCCGGCCATAGTTGTGAGGTCGGCAAGGGCCGGAGAGGCGATCAAGACCCTTGACGGAAAGGATAGACCGCTTTCCGCGGGGATGTTGGTCATCGCAGACGAAGAGAGGCCTGTGGCGGTTGCCGGGATCATGGGCGGGGCTGAGACTGAGGTAAGGCCTGAGACGTCCAGGATACTTCTCGAAAGTGCATGGTTTGAGCCCTCTCAGGTGAGACGCACGGCCAAGGCGCTCAAGATATACACCGAGGCCTCCTACAGGTTTGAGCGTGGGACCGACATAGAGGGGGTTATGACTGCGCTGAAGCGGGCGGTCGACCTGATATCGGACCTTGCCTCACCAAGCGGCAGCCCGGTCAAGGCGGGTGGGGTCAGGGACGTCTATCCTCGGCCCTTCGAGGCGCGCGTGATACGGATCAGGCCTGAGCGGGTGAAGCGGCTTCTCGGCGTCGAGATAGAGGCCGAGCACATCGCTGCCATACTTGAATCCTTGGGCTTAGCCAGGATTGACGGCATGAAGGATGTCAGCGCGATGGGGTTTTCGGTCCCTTCGTATCGTCTCGATCTCATCGAGGAGACGGACCTTATCGAAGAGGTCGCAAGGCTTTACGGTTACGACAATATCGAGGCCGAGGTCCCTTGCGCTGGTATCATAGCTTGTTCCCCGGCAACCAGTCCTGAAAAGGATTTAATCGACAAGGCCAAGGAGATATTGGTCTCGCAGGGGATGTGCGAGGCCATCTCCTACAGCTTCATATCCCCAGGCGACATAGAGCGGCTCGGCCTTGAGGGGGGCGATCCGCGCCTGAGACCGGTAAGGCTTCAAAATCCGATCAGTGAAGACCTTTCGGTCATGCGTACCAGCCTCATCCCGTCCCTCCTTGGCGCCGCAGCTAGGAATCAGGCGCGCAGAAATATGGATGTCAAGCTGTTTGAGGCGGGCGCTGTATTTTATCATGGGACAGGTCAAGACGTGCTCTCGCGGCAGGAGCAGAGGGTGGCGGCGGTATGGGTCGGCGCGAGACATTGTCCTTCGTGGGCCTGGGGCAGAGAGCGGGCCGATGTTTTTGACCTCAAGGGTATCATGGAGGAGCTGCTTCGCGGTCTCATGATCAACGGGTGGTCCCTCATCCTGGGGACCCCAGGCGATCCATTTTATCTGGCCGGTGCATCGGCAAGGGTAGTCGATTCAAACGGAGGGCTGCTCGGCACGTTCGGTGAGATATCTCCGAAGGTCCTCGCCGCCTGGGACATAGACGGGCCGTTGTTCGCCTTCGATCTCTCGCTTGAAGCCATGGGCCGCGCCACTTCACCTGGGGTGAGGTTCAAACCTCTCCCGAGGTTTCCTTCAATGGAGAGGGATGTGGCGTTGGTCATGCCCGATCATGTAGTTTTAAAGGATATCCTCGAGTTTGTTCAGGGCAACAGGCCGATGTTCCTCGAGGATATCGAGGTCTTCGACGTCTATACCGGAAGTCCGATCCCTAAGGGTTCAAAGGGCATAGGTCTGCGTTTGAGATACAGGGCTGAAGATCGCACGCTCTCTGAAGAAGAGGTCTCGAGGGTCAACGGTGGGTTTGTCGAGGCGCTTTTAAAGAGATTCGGCGGGGCGTTAAGGGGATAGATGGGTGCGCTTACGAGACGCGACCTGGCGAGACGCATAAGTCAGGAATTCGGTTTTTCGATCCGTGTCAGCCGGAGACTGATAGACAGGCTTTTGTTTGAGATGGGTCTTGCGCTAGGTAACGGCGATCGGTTAAAGATAGCAAGATTCGGCGTCTTTTGTCCTGTTGAAAGGGCCGGGCGGACATGGGTAAATCCCATCGATAGGAGGTTGGTTGAGATACCTCCGAGGCGGGGCGTGACCTTTCGCCCGAGCAGGATATTAAAGGCGATGGTAAATGGAGAAAAAGGGGAAGAAATACTACCGGATTGGGGATGTCAGCAGGTTGACCGGCGTTGATGCACATGTGCTGCGTTACTGGGAGGGGGAGTTTCGGCAGATACGCCCCCACAGGGTGGCGAGACAGAGGCTCTACCGGCCTGAAGATATCGAATTGATCGGTCGTATAAAAGAACTCCTTTATGAAAAGGGCTTCACTATAGCTGGGGCGAAGAAGCAGTTATCAGAAGAGGGGAGGGCTGTTCCGGTGCAGGCCGAGCTCTTTTCGCACGACTGCGGAAAGATGAAATATGAGACCGTCATTTCAGAGATCAGGGCCGGGCTTGTTTTGATAAGGCAGATGCTTGAGGGTTAAAAGGATCGGGTGTGATCAAGGCGGATGTTTATTGCAATGGGTGATATTCTGCTTCAGAGGCTCGATGGGCTCAGAAAGAGGATAGACGAGATAGACAGAGAAATAGTCTCCCTCCTCAAGGAACGTATGGCAATCGCCTGCGAGATCGGCAAAGAGAAGGCCGAGGCCGGTCTGGATGCCTTTGATGTAGGCCGTGAGCAGGCGGTGATGGAGAATATCTTGCAGGGAAACGGCGGTGTCTTTCCGTCCAGCGGCCTCAAGGTGATCTTTAGAGAGATAATCTCGGCCTGCAGAAACGCCCAGATGCCGTTGAAGATAGGTTTTTTGGGGCCTGAGGCCACGTTTACACATATGGCGGCAACCAGGTTCTTCGGTCATGCGCCGTTATTTATTGCCTCTGATACGATAACGGGCGTATTCGAGGAGGTGGAAAGGGAGCGGATTGACTTCGGTGTGGTCCCTGTCGAAAACTCCATCGAGGGTACAGTAGCCCTTACCCTGGACGGATTCTGCGAATTCAAGGTGAAGGTATGCGGTGAGATCTATCTTCCGATATCGCACGACCTCATGAACCAGAGCGGCAGGATCGATCGGATAAAAAAGATACTCTCTCACCCGCATGCGGTTGCCCAGTGCAGAATGTGGCTTCAAAAGAACCTCCCTGCCGTTGCGATCGAGGAGGTGGTAAGCACGGCCCAGGCTGCAAGATGGGCTGCTGTTGACCCATCGGTCGCAGCGATCGCAAGCCCGCTCGCCGCCCAAATATATAATCTCCAGGTCATAGCAAGGCGCATTGAGGACTTTGCCGGCAACACTACCAGATTCCTGGTGCTGGGGCATGGGTGTCCAGGGCCTACAGGCGACGACAAGACATCCCTTCTCTTAGGTCTTGAAGACAGGCCTGGTTCCCTTATGCACCTCCTTGAACCGCTTGCCGTGCGGGAGATAAACCTCACAAAGATACAGTCCAGGCCGGTTAAGAGCGAGCCATGGAGGTATCTCTTTTACGTGGATATCACAGGACACATCAATGACCCGGAGGTCAGGGAAGGGATCGACGCGATGAAGGGCGGGTGTACGTTTCTTGAATGGCTGGGTTCGTATCCGAAGGGGAGGGCCTGATTCAGCCGAAGGAATACCCTGCCGGGCTGTAGAGCCCGGCCGCGAGGGGAGGTTTGTCTGCCGGGCAGGGCAGGCCCGGCGGTTCAGTTCAGTGCCTCGGCGTCTCCTTTATCTTTGGCGCTATGCCTTCCCCGGAGAGTTCCATCACCTTATAGCGCACAAAATCCAGCTGGGTCGGCTCTTTTGTAAGCGAGAGGTATTTGTCGTAGGCCTCAAGCGCCCCATCCCTGTCGCCTGATGCGGCTGATACCCTGGCGAGGTCAAGGGTAGCGATGGCCGAAAAGGCCTTGTTGCGGCCTGCTGCTGCAAATTCCTTTTTTGCCTGCCCAAACATGTGTTTTTCTTCATTTAAATACCCTAAGCCAAGCGAGGAAGCGGCGAACAGGGCACTGTCTTTGGGAAATTGTCCCTTGGCCTTGGAGAATGCCTCTATCGCCTGATCCGTCTTGCCCATGTCTTTATATATACCGGCCAGTATGAGTACAGCCTCCTTAGAGGCCTGGGTATGGCCGTGTTTTTGTACAAGTTCATCGAGCAGTTCGGCCGCCTTTTCATATGTAGGTTCGGAGATTGCATCTGCCAAGAGGAGCGAGGCCTTGGCCTCTTCACGCCCTTTGTAGGTCGCATAGCCGGCCCAGACGGCCAGGACCAATATCACGGCGCATACACCCACCAGTATCCCGCGGATATGCTCCGATGCGAAGTCGATCATCCGGGCGGGGACGATGTCGGTTATCTGATCGAGCCCTGCTGCAGCAAGCGCCTTAACCGCATCGCTGGCCCCGGCACCGTATCCGGCATCTTTCTTTTTCAATCTCAAGCCTCCTTTCAGTCTTGCCGTCCCTATTTCTTTTTGCCAAAGAAGTCATCCCAGACAAAGATAAGGGGCGTTGCGTCTTCCCTCGTCACCACGCATTCGGATACAGAACCGATGAAAAGGGTATGATCCCCGGTCTCGAAGGAATTTACCACATTGCATTCCATGTAGGCAAAGGCCTTTGACAAGACCGGGAGGCCGCTGGTGGTAAGCGTGTAATCTATCCCCTGAAATTTGTCGACCGATCTGCCGCTCTTGAAGCCGAAGTGCTTTGAAAGCTCGAGTCCGTCTTCGGCCATGGCGTTTATACAAAACCGCCCAGATTCTTTAATAAGTCCGTAGGTGAAGCGTTGTTCCGCTATGGATACGGCGATGAGCGGCGGTTTAAACGATACCTGGCTTGCCCATGCCGCAGTCATGCCGTTTATCCTGTCTCCGGCCCTTGCTGTCACTACATATACGCCGGTGGGCAATGTCTTTGATATACATTCCTGCATGGTTGCCTCCTTCATTTTGGATTTTATCAGAAAATCAGGGATCGAGCCTTTAATATACGTTTCAGAAGGGACGTCTTCGGTTCAAAGCCTTTGCGCCACCTTATGAATCGGGCCGGGTTGCCTGCCACTATTGAAAACGGGTCAACATCTTTGGTGATGACCGCACCTGCGCCGACCACAGCACCTTCGCCGATGTTTCTACCCTGAAGTATGCATGCACCTGCCCCAATCCATGCCCCGTCGCCGATATGGATCGCGCCGTAGGTAAGACCGTGGTCTATGACAGCCTGAGGCGGGCCGTCGATCACATGGCCGGCACTCAAGAGCTTGGCCCCAGGGCCTATCAAGACCTTATCTCCGATATAGAGCCCGCCTTCGCCTGAAATATAGGCGCCGGTATTTATCCATACCTGGTTCCCTATCTTTATGTCGGCATTCAGGTTCAACAGGAGGTCACCGGTTACCAGGCGCACATATTCAAAGATCACCGAGCCTTCGCCGATCGATATGCCGCGGCCCTGGGTGGTACCTAGACGATAGCATGTAACGGTTTCGGCCCATCTTACATCCTTCCCGATGTAGTCTATGCCCGGAGGCGGCGTATCTTTGTTCCAGACATCAGGGAGGCCGGTCAAGTCCCTTCAATCCCCCTCTTTTGATTTTGAGGTCTTTCTGCCACACCTTCTCCTTTCCATCTTTATAGTGATCACAACAGGAGAAAGGGGGACCATTCAGTTTCAATGCCCTATAAGCGGCCCATAGTCTATGCCGAGTGTCGAGCCAGCTGAATTCACGAATATCAGATCAGGCTCGCCGTCGCCGTCGAGGTCATAAAATTGGAGATCAAGCGGGAGGCTTCCGGCAGGCAGCGGGCCGCTGTTCAGCCACGTCCCGTCGTCCTTCGGGCTGACGACAAACACCTTCCCTTCCTCGCCAAGGCCTATCAACGCAGGCCTCCCATCGGCTGCATCCATGACGCCTATGCCGCTGTAGCCCCACACGGGGGCAGGTATGACAGCGGTGCGTGTGACATTGCCCTTGCCGTCGCCATAGACAACCAGCGCCCCCTTGCCTGTCTCAAGCGGCGCAATGGCCGCCACCTCGCCCTTTTCATTCAGCCTGACCATCGAGAGGCTCCTCGGCGACCATCTGGCAAGGCCGTTTAGCTTGGCCTTGTACAGAAGACGCCTTTCAAATCGGCGTCCTCCTTTGTTGACAGCCACCCACAGGGTATCATTTTCATAGATGGCCCAGAAGATATCCGGTCTGCCGTCGCCGTTCCAGTCGCCAAGACTTACATAGGTCGGGTTCCTGCCGCCTGCGTCTATCTGCTGGATATCGAATTTGAATTCCCCTTTATCCCCTTTGTTCCAGAGGATAAATATCCGGTCGCCAGAATAAGGGGCAAGGACTATATCCGGTCTGCCGTCGCCGTCGAGGTCGGCTACCGCTATACCTACGGGGTCGCACGGCACAGGGAAACTTGCCTCTTTTTTGAAGGATGAGCCCATATTCTTCCAAAATTGGACCTCGTGCAGCCCCTCGCATGCGATGATTAGGTCAGGGTGCCCGTCTCCATCCCAGTCATAGGCGACAGGGATCCCGGGGTGATATCCAACCTCCGCTTCTCCATACACAGGCCCTGTATCGAAACGCCTTCCGGGTCTGCCCCAGTAGATGCGGAGATCTCCAGGGGCATGCGAAACCACCGCTATGTCCTTGATCCCGTCGCCGTTGAAGTCGGCAACTGCTACCCCGTATGGGTCTTTTCCGGTCGTGAGTTCTATATGGTCTATATGAGAAGATGCCGGGCCCTGTGCCGCCTTCAGGCCAGTTATTTCTTTGTAGCTTCCTACTGTTGAGCAACTGGTTATTGTAAAGATAGACATGACAAAGACGAAGATGATGCGGCAAAGGCCTCGCGGACCTTGCAAATGGCTGTAGATATATCTTGAAGACATTGCATCGCCTCCGTGGATCTTCAGCGGTCTGCCGAAGTGATATCTTGCGACTTGTCAGGGATTGAAACGGCTGTAGAATAATTGACAGGCGGTCGGGTGTCAACCGCCTTGGACCTATGCCCTGCCCAGGAGCAGGGTCGCGGAGACCAATGGTCGCGCTATCCGCGCCTTGCCTTGCATCTAATCCCTTGTAATGCTATTATATTTTAAACTGTTTTTATTTTTTAGTACAATATCAAGAGATACCTATTAAACTGTCGGCTTGGGCTGGGCCACGATAGCAAAGCTGGAGCTCGTTGCTGAAGTATGGAGTGGTTAACCGGTGAACCAGCTTTTATGTGTGAAAGGGGGCGGCGCCATGAGTGATGTACTTATAAATGATGTAAAAGATAATGAGCAACCTGCCAAATCCGAGTCCGAGCCGTGTTATATGATCCGCACTATTGATGATCTGTATGAGCTCATTCGTACGAACGAGAAGTGGCGGGAGGCCTTGCGCAGGGAACTCTTGAGCCCTGCACTTTTGCGGTTGCCCGAAGACTTTTCTCGCTTCCGCGAAGAGGAGTTCAAGCCGCTTGCAACCGAGTTCCATCGCTTCCGCGAAGAGGAGTTCAAGCCGCTTGTCAAAAAGGTCGATGTCATTGAGCAGGATGTAGCTATTCTCAAACAGAATGTAGCAAGGCTCAACATCGATGTTGCAGATCTGCAGGGCAGTGATCTGGAACGCCGTGTCCGAGAAAAGGCCCCTGCCTATCTCGGCAAGATCATTCGCCGGTGCCGCACCCTTACACACGACAAGTTGGCGGAATTGCTTGACGACGCCGTTGATGCCCATAAGATTACCGCAGAGATGCGCGCCGATGCCGTTTTGGCGGATGTCGTGGTCATCGGCCGACTGTTCGAAGGCATGCAGCGAGATGTCGTGTTGGCAGTGGAGGTCTCCAAGGTGGTGGATGTTGAAGATGTCAGGCGTGCAGGCCGCAGGGCTGCGATTATTGGCAAGGCCATGGGGGTCGATGGGATTGGGGTGGCCTTTGGCAAGAGCTGTACGGAAGGCGCCAGAGCGGCTGCCGACGAGCAAAAGGATGTTGTGCTTATCTGTCAGGGATGAATGTAACACATGCCTTATATCTTCCCCCAGGAGGGGTTCCTTGCTAATTCGTCAGGAAGCCTTGCATTATCTGGCTCCATAATGGTGTCCCCTCATGAAAATTAATAATGTTCATTATCTATAAGACTCTTTGTCCCTCTCCCCCTCTTGGAGAGGGACAGGTGGAATGCCCTCAGCGCATCCTGCGCTGACTAATGTAACGAACGATGACGCTTGCCGCCACTATAAGCAACAAATATGACTACGCCAAGCGTCAACAATCCCAATATCAGACCCAATATCTCCATACCCATATCCTCTCTTGTTCATCAAAAAACGCCTGACGCCACGAGGTCAAATTGGAAAATTCTTTATCCAAAAATTCCTTCCTGCCTATACAAAGAGACGATATGAACGAATTAAAAGCCCGATCTCTGTTGCGAGCAAAAACCTGTCCACACTCGAACGATGCGCTTCGCCACCCTCAATTAAGGGGCAGGTGGGGGGTTACAGCGCATCCTGCGCCGGCTGGCTATAGACAAAAATCATTGGATTTTTGGGCGCCCATATAGTCTAGCCTATAATCTCTCTATACATCGCCATCAAATTGTCGTTCCATGGGCCGCTTCCGGCGTTCTGTAGATAATAATCACTTACGTTTGGATTTGTTATCTGTTGCGTGGCTGATGAATAGAACGGCGTTTCATAACCTGACGGCGGGGTCAGATCTTCCAGGGGAAAATATTTTTGGTATGCGGCGGCAAATCTTGCATAGTCATCGGTATTGTATGCCGAACCGGGTTTTATGCCCGCATCGATTGCGGCATCGATCGCCGCATCGACATCCATCGGATAATTGCTGTGGCCGCCAAGCAAAACCGCGTCAAATTCTTTCCGGCTGTTTGAAGCATTTAATTGATCCAGCAGCGCCTGTTTGGCGGCGTCGTCCAGGTTCGAATTCAGGATGTGTTCCCTCGTGTTGCCGTATCCGCCGAAGAGCGATGGATCGTTGTTGATGTTGCCTGCGGCCCCTGGCTGTTGATAGAGGTCAGAGGATGCAGATGCAGACGAAGAAGAGGTCTGTGCAGAAGGTGTTGAGATGGTTTTCATGATGTCGGCAAAGGCTGTTGCTTTTTTTTCTCCGTTAGGGATATAGGTGGTGGCGACTGCCGGTTTATTGATTAGACCCTGCAACGTAGTGCTTGCAATACTCATATCAACCTCCGTTAGCTTTTAAATTTTCAGTTCGGCCTTTCATCGGTCTGTTTGCATTGAATCAAAAGCAATTTCAATGCCAAGATTTGAGAGACCGCGACCCTGGGTGTTTAAAGGCCTGCTATTGACATCTTTGGGATATTGCAGGCAGGTTGCCGGTGTCTATGCGGAAAACAGGCTGCAATCTTTGCCTGCTTCACATATACAAACTTTTCGCCCCATACCCCCTCACTCCAGCCCCCTTCCGCAAGGAGAGTAGGGAAATTCGAGTTCCGGGTCCCGCAAGGAGGGGGGATTCAGAGTCAAATTGCGGTCACCATCTTCAAGAAGCATAGAGATTGCCTCCCAGTTTTCCCCATTCCGCAAGCGGCCAGTTCGTGGAAACGCAGCTTATAGGTCATCCAAGCTGACCTAGACAAACGGACCGTTTTCGCGTTCACGAACCAGATTGGCATCCTCCAGGTCTTCTATGTAGGCCATAGGCCACTCATAGTGGGATACCGGTAGGCCTCTGGCCGGTTGTGGTTCAAGATGGCGATAGGCGTTCGCCGGCCTGTTTGAAAACGCCCGCGAGTTGCGGTTTAATTCAGTGACGCTGACGGTTATATCGGCAAAGATTGTATCCATGAGATCGCCCTGACATAGGCGGCCTATCGATGGTCTTGCCAGCAGCCTGGGCCTTGTTCGCCATCTCAAAGAGCTTGGCAACGGTTGCGGTCTCGTACCCTGCCCTGTTTAGCATAGATGCAGTCCTGTTCTGGATGTTAAAGACCTGCTGCCTCAGCCACTCAGGGCTCTCCGCATGACACTGGACGCAGGCCTTGAGATCGTTCTTAAGCGGGCTCATCTTTACGCCCCTCCTTTTCCCCTTTAAAAATTAAGACTGATGATCTCGTAAAAAGTCATTATATGAGATGGCTAAGCAAAAATCGTAAATGCAAGGCGCGCAGATCCTGAGGAATGAGGCGTATTTTCTTGTACGTCGCGGTGACGAAGGATGCAGCGCAACACGGCAGTCGGCGAC
>NZ_JBMFRG010000032.1:0-24458 GCF_049968175.1 Dissulfurimicrobium sp. | reverse complement strand
TTACAAAAGAAGCGGTTTTGGAGGCCTTAAAGGGGGTTGATGACCCTGAACTCCATAAAAGTCTGGTGGATCTGGGGATGATACATGAGATAGAGATAGCTGGCGATGCCGTTAAGGTGACCGTTGCCCTGACCATGGCAGGCTGCCCCCTTAAGAATAAGATCAGAGCGGATGTCGAAGATGCGGTGCGAGCCATAAAGGGTGTAAGTCATGTTGAGGTGGTCTTGGGGACGATGACGTCTGAGGAGCGGGCAAGGCTTATGGGGGAGGCGCCATCTGAGATGGATGGAATGAAGGGCATAAAATACATTATAGCCATAGGGAGCGGCAAGGGTGGGGTTGGAAAGACCACTGTAACGGTCAATCTAGCTATAGCACTTAAGAATTTTGGGGCCAGGGTGGGCATCCTCGATGCAGACATGCACGGCCCTGACATCCCGATTATGCTAGGCATTGATGAGCATCCAGTTGGTATGGGTGGGATGCTCCTGCCTCTCGAGAAATACGGCGTCAAGATGATGTCTGCTGGCTCCCTTGCAGGGGCCGGGGCACCTATCATCTGGCGCGGGCCGCTTGTGAATAAGGCTATAAAGGAGTTTCTTGGTCATGTCATGTGGGGCGATCTTGACTATCTTCTTATAGATTTGCCGCCAGGTACAGGGGACGCCGCGATTACGGTAGCGAATACAATTCCTTTAAACGGCGTTATTATGGTGACGACCCCTCAAAAAGTGGCGCTTGAAGACGTTCGCAGGGCGATAGGTCTTTTCAGGAGTAAGGATATCAGGGTACTTGGTATAGTGGAGAATATGTCATTTTTCCGCCTGCCAGGCGAGGCAGGGGAGATGGTCGACATTTTTGGAAGCGGTGGCGGGGAGAGACTTGCCAAGGCCTTTAAGGTACCTCTCCTTGGCAAGATACCTATCGACCCGGCCATACGAAAGGGCGGAGACGAAGGGCGGCCCGTGACACTGGATGCAGGAGGCGAGGTTGCCCTTGCATTTGCCGGCATTGCAGAACAGGTGATCTCTGAGTTCAGATGCGGGCGTTAAAACGGTGGCAGATAACGGGCTGAACATATTTAATGAAATAGCCAGGGAATATGACCTGTGGTATGAAGATAACGCCATTTTTTTAAATGAATTAAACGCATTAAAATTGGCCACTTCAACCGTTGGTCTTGGTCCTGGCGTTTCCATAGAGATAGGTGTCGGCTCAGGGAGGTTCGCTCACGCCCTCTCGATCGGATTCGGCATAGACCCTGCCATTGAACCCCTCAAGATTTCAAGGTCACGCAATATCTTTGTTGTTCAGGCGCGCGCCGAGGCCGTTCCGTTTAAATCGCGCACGTTCGACAGCGTCTTCTTTATCACGTCTCTGTGTTTTGTGGATGATCATATTATGGCACTCCGCGAGGCTGCAAGGGTCGTTAAAAAGGGTGGACTGGTTATAGTGGGCCTTATACCTGGCGAATCTCCATGGGGCGTATTTTATCAGAAAAAAAAGGAAGAAGGGCACAAGGTCTATAGACATGCACGGTTTTTCAATTCAGAAGGGTTGATATTGTTGGCGATGAAAGAAGGGCTTTTGTTGAAAAGTGCAGTGTCGACACTATTTCAGCCTCCGAATGCAAGAGAATATATCTCGGAGGCCCCGAAAAACGGTGTAATCAAGGAGGGAGGATTCCATGTGCTGGTTTTTATTAATGATAATGCTTGAAGGAAGATCAAGGCCATATTGCATAATATGCATGGGGATCGGAAGTCCAGGTCTATATCCGATACGTGTATATATGTAATTGGGGATATATTTTGTCTTGAATGGTTCGGGCATGCGGATGCCATGACTGGCCTCCAGGAGACGGGTGGCAAAAGGGTGTGGGGGTTCAGGGACAGATAAAATTTTTATTAAACGAAGAGATTCAACGCCATCATGAGGTTAGGTAATGGGAAGATCGATATAGCATAGCAGGAAATCAAACAGTCTGAGATGCTCAAACAGTTCAATATGCCGAGGCCTAGTTCCTCGCCGCATTGGCCTTGCAGTCCAAAAAAACTCTATATTTTTTTTCTTTCGAGGTTATTTCGTCCTGTATGATCTTGGCAAGGTTTAAGAGATCTGCTGGCTGTATTATGAAGTCGGCACCGAGCGAAAAGGCCGTCAGTGGATTGCGGCTATAGGCGTTCGGCATGATAACTACCACAATCGACTGTCTTCTTGTATCAGGCGGCATGAAATTTATATAATCCAAAAACGCATTAATATCTTCCGTAAAGGCAGGGTCTTGTTGATGCAGAAATATGAGGTGGTATGTATTGTATTTAAGTTTTTTTATTAAATCTTTATAGTTTTCTATATATCTTGTTTCATAATTCATAGTTGATAATTGTTCTTTTATATTTGTTTTGAGTAATTCGTTTTTTGAATATACGAGAGCCGTTTTTATTTCTGGTGGGAATATCTCATGATCTTGTATTATATCTTCTATTTCTTTTATAGAAAAATTTGTAGTCATTTTGACTTCTTCCTCTCTTTTTATTGCACTTTGATTAATTGTTATTGTACTTTTACATTTTGGGCATTTTAAATAAAAACATCCTTTTTTAAATAATTTATTGTCGTCGATATAATAATGTTGTCCACATCCACTGCATGTAATTTTCATCATTATTATCTTTTTCTTTGTATATCCCAATCCATATCGATCTTTAATTCTTCGATATCTGATGTTTTTTCACCTTTGGTGTTTTTTATATGGTCTATTCCTATCCTTACAGCTGATTTGCTGGTTGCATATGTTATTGCAGTATCTTCATCTATTATACCTTCTGAGAAAAGTTTGATGATATGTTGGTCGAATGTTTGCATATGATAGCTTTTCCCAGCCTCGATGATTTCATAAAAAGTCTTTCCTTCTGATTCACCGTTTATGATAGAGTCTTTGACCCTTACATTGTTTTGCATGATTTCGAATATGGCAACGCGCCCGCCATTGATTTTCGGAAGAAGTCTCTGGCCTACAACCCATTTTAAGGAATCAGCAAGGCGAGAGCGTATTTGGCGTTCTTCTTCTGTGTCGAACATGCCGAGTATCCTGTTTATTGTATGGCCTGCGCTTATTGTATGGAGGGTCGAAAAGACCAAGTGTCCTGTTTCAGCGGCGTTGAACGCTATCTCAGCGGTCTCTCTGTCGCGCATCTCTCCTACAAGTATGACATGGGGCGCCTGACGTAGCGCCGCTCTCAGGCCGTTTGCATACGTATCAAAGTCTGTCCCAAGCTCCCTTTGATTAAATGTGGCCCTTTTCTGTTGATGCAGATATTCGATCGGGTCTTCAAGCGTGATTACATGCAGAGGGAAGTTTTCATTTATCTCATTCAATATTGTGGCTAAAGACGTAGTCTTTCCTGCGCCAGTGGCACCTGTAAAGAGGATGATCCCGTTTTTTTCCCTTGCCATCAGTTTGAAGCATTGCGGCAGACCTAATTCGTCTATGGTCGGGACCTTGTTGGCCAGGAGACGCATCACTATACTCAAGAAACCCTTTTGAGAAAATATGTTGACTCGGAAGCGCGGACCTTCTTTGATATGATAAGACAGATCGCATGAACCATGCCTAAGCAGATCCGTGATGAGGCGCCTGTTGTTGCCAAGAAGGGAAAGCGCTATCGTTTCGGTGTGGAAAGGCGTTAATTTTCCGCCGGCCAAGGGGAAGTTAGCTGCGTGAAGCTGCCCATCCGCCGCTACCTGACATGGCTTTCCTACGGTAAAATTGAGGTCTGATATCCGTGGATGGGCCGCAAGGAGTTCGTTTAGAACGATGTCCAGCTCTATCCGTCTCATCTATGCCACCTCTGTAAAATCCAATGGGGCGCTCTTTGCAAAGGGTTTAAATCTCGCCTTGTCAACGCATTTGTTGTACGCCTCATCCGGATCGATCTTCCCTGCCTGGAGGAGTTCCATAATGGCATCATCGAGGGTTTGCATCCCATATTTCTTGCCGGTCTGCATTAAAGACGGCAACTGGTATGTCTTGCCTTCACGGATGAGATTCCTCACCGCAGGGGTTGCAATGAGTATTTCAAAGGCAACGCACCTGCCCTTTATATCAATTCTTTTAAACATGGTCTGCGATATGACTGCCCTTAAGGCATCGGCAAGCGTGGCCCTTATCTGCGGTTGTTGGTGTGCAGGGAATATCTCTATCACCCTGTCAACTGTCTTTGCGGCGCTTATGGTATGGAGAGTGGCCATTACGAGGTGGCCGGTCATGGCCGCCTCTATAGCGAGTGAAATGGTTTCAAGGTCCCTCATCTCACCCACCAGGATGATGTCAGGATCCTCACGGAGCGCCCCTCGTAAGGCGGCATGGAACGACTTGGTATGGGTGCCCACCTCCCTATGGTTGATAAGACAGCCCTTGTTTTCGTGCACAAACTCGATAGGGTCTTCTATGGTGATTATATGATCCTTGCGGTGTTGGTTTGCATAGTCGATCATTGCGGCAAGCGTTGTGGACTTGCCGCTGCCTGTAGGGCCTGTGACTAGCACAAGGCCCCTTGGCAGCATGGCCAGCTTAGTGATTACAGGGGCAAGCCCAAGCTGCTCTGCCGATAGTACTCGGTTTGGGATTTCTCTAAATACAGCCCCTACACCGTATTTCTGCATGAAAAAATTCACCCTGTATCTGGCAAATCCTGGGATCTCGTAGCCGAAGTCTATATCTCCGGTCTCTTCAAAGGCCTTTATCTTGTTTTCAGGCGTTATTTCATATAGCATGGCCTTTAGCTCGTCGTTTTCCAGTACCTTGTACTTGACCCTCTGAAGATCTCCCCTTATGCGTAGTATGGGTGGAGAATTTGACGTCAGATGTAGGTCCGATGCCCCTTGTTCGTTCATAAGTTTAAAAAAAGCGTCGATCTTTGCCATTGAAGACCTTTCCTCCCTGGAATTTGAGTGCCGTTTCGATTGGATCGATAAGTAATGAGGGCGTAAATGCCATTGGGCTGCTTTTCAAATTAGATTGTAACATTAAAATTTATCGGATATACCAAAAATTAGCTTAAACCTGGTGATTAAAACAAAATATAAATAAAAAGACCACTCATGACAAATCATAAGATTTCAATTATACGCATGGAAGGGGTTTTGAAGAGATATCCTCCTGACATTGTAGCTCTTTATGATATAAATTTAGATGTGGACAAAGGCGAGTTTCTCTTCGTCACAGGCCAGAGCGGTTCGGGCAAGACCACCCTTCTGCGCCTCCTGTGTTGCGCAGACAGGCCTTCTTCAGGTGAGATATACATAGACGGCATCGCCCTCTCCACGGTTACCCCTTCGCAGCTCCCTTTTATTAGGAGAAAGATAGGGGTGATATTTCAAGACTTTAAGTTGCTTGAGCGGCGTACAGTATTTGAAAATGTAGCATTGAGCCTCGAGGTGATCGGACTTACGCGTGAACAGCTTGAGCGGCGCGTGAGACAGATCCTCGAAAGGCTTGGGCTCGGCAATAAGATGGATCGCTTTCCACTGCAGCTCTCGGGCGGTGAACAGCAAAGGGTCGCGATAGCACGGGCGGTTGCGAATCGTCCTCAGATAATATTGGCTGATGAGCCGACCGGAAATCTTGATAGATCGAGGGCCAAAGAGGTTATGTCAATACTAGAGGAGTTAAACGCAGAGGGTGCGACAGTAATATGTGCGACCCACAACGAACGCCTTTATGAACACGGTTATAAAAGGATCCTGAGATTGGTTGATGGGAAATTGACACCATGAATCTAGGCATAGCCTTTAAGAGGGCGTTTTTCGACCTCAAAAGACGCATCGTTATCCACTTAATGACCGCTGCGGTGGTCACCCTATCTGTCCTGATCTTCACCTTTTTTTATTTCATTTATTTTAATCTCGAGCATTTTGTCGAGCGGTTCGGGACCGAGTTGGGCCTTGTGGTCTTCTTAAAACAGGATGTTGTAGCGGCGCAGATTCCGGATATATATCAACGTTTTTTAAGGTTGCCCGAGGTTGAATCTGTGAAATATGTTTCCAGAGAAGAGGCCATGAGAAGGCTTGTGGCGTTTCTGAAGGACGAAAAGGATGTCTTGGAAGGGGTTGATCCTGGCTTCCTTCCCCCTTCTTTTGAATTGCAGATGAAGAAGGGGTTTCGAGCCCCTGAAAATATGCAGTCCCTTGCGGCGCAGATCGAGAAGTGGCCAGGCATATCAGAGGTCAAATACGGCAAAAAATGGATGGAAAAACTCAAGGCCTTTTTGAAGACGGCAAAGGTGGTCGTATGGATAAGTGCGATTTTTCTCTTATTGGCTGCGGCCTTTGTGGTATCGAGTACTATAAGGCTTGTATTTTATGAAAGACGGGAGGAGATAGAGATACTCAGGTTGGTTGGGGCGACCCGCGGGTTTATCCAGGGCCCGTTCCTTATCCAGGCCCTTATACAAGGCCTTCTGGGGGCGTCTTTGGCAGTATGCATCGTATTTTTCTGCTATCTTTACCTGAAAGGTCTCGTTACCGGATCCGCGTTCTTGATGGGGGTAGGGTTTTGCTTTTTGCCCTGGCTGCATGTCGCATTGATTATTATATTTAGCGGTTTCGTCTGTACTATATGGACGGCCTTTGTTATGAGGGGGCCTCTTAGTCTGTGATGATGCGCCTTTTAGCGCTTGTCCTTTTAAGCCTGGCTTTTTTTGTGGTTACTGAGGCAGGTTGTGAGGCAAGTGATCGAAACGGGAATGCCGTTTCCAAGCCTTCTGGCAACTTGGCGTTGGTGCAAAAAGAGTTTGCTGGCCAGGCGAAAAAAGTCAGCGAGCTAGAACTTAAAAGACAATCCATTCTTGATGAGCTGCGCAGATTTGATGAAAAGATTGTTAGACAGTGGACATTGATCGATAGCCTCAAAAAGAAGAGGACCGAGATGGAGTTGAGGCTTTTGGACATTAAAAACGACTATGAAAGACAATATATGGCCTTTCAGGATATCAGCAGGCATATAGAAACTAGGTTGAGGGCGATCAGTAAGGTTGGCGCAATAGGCATGCTCAATATATTATTCTCTGCATCGACGATACCTGAGATGATCTCCTATGAAAACTATATAAAATTGATACTGGATCATGATCGCAAAATAAGGGATGCATATTTGTTGCGGTTAAAGAGGCTTTATCAGACAAAAAAAGATATGGAAGATGAGGAAGGGCTTCTTGTCAAGACGGCAAAGGATATAGAGGCACAGACGTTGTTGCTTGAGACTCAAAGGAAGGAGAGACAGGCCTATCTTGCACAGATTGAAAAACAGATGGAAGGCCACAAGGCGCTTTTGCGGGACATTAAAAAAGCGGCACAATCCCTTCAGGATATTGCCGCCGGACCTGGTCAAATGGGTTCGGCTTCAGGAAGGAGAGTGGGGATTGGAGAAGGAAAGGATGCGAAGAATTACTCATTCGCAGCACAGAGGGGCGAATTGCCACTGCCTGTGGATGGGCGCATCATAATGAGCGACAGGAACGGCGGTCAGAGAAAGATGCCCGGCATTATCATTCAGGCACCTTTAGGTGCGGAAATAAGGGCTGTCTTTGATGGAAGGGTGGTATATTGTAATGAATTGCCGGGATATGGAAATGTGCTGATAATAGATCACGGCGGTGGTTATTACAGTCTCACGGCCCAGGGGAGGTTTTTCAGATCCGTTGGTGATAGGGTTATGGAAGGGGATGTCATAGGGGTTGTAGACGGCGGGCCCTTGGTGTCTGAGGGGATATATTTTGAATTGAGACATGGTAGGGTCCAAATAAATCCATTGAAATGGTTGAATGTCAAAAACTGATCATTGCTTATTGCCTATCTTTTTAAATAGTGCTTTAATGTTTGTAATTCAATCGAGGTATATAAAAGATGTTTAGGTCTCCAAGAGCCATTCGCAAGTGGGCGGTTATAGCCGCCTTTTCCCTGTTTTTTATAGCCGCCGGCATCTATCAAGCCCATTATCTGTCTGCAGCCAAGGAAGGTGGGACCTATGAGCAATTAAAGCTCTTTGCCACAGTCTTTGATCTTGTCCAACGTAACTATGTGGAGGAAGTCAATCCACAAAAACTTATATATGGCGCCATTCAGGGCATGCTTACATCGCTTGATCCCCATTCCTCTTTTCTCACACCAGATGAATATAAAGAGCTTCAAGTGGAGACCAAGGGCGTATTCTCCGGAATTGGTATAGAGATAAGCATGAAAGACGGCATAATTACGGTTGTTTCGCCCATAGAAGGCACGCCAGCTGACAAGGCAGGGCTGAAGGCGAACGACAAGATAATAAAGATAGGCAATAAGAGCACCAAAGATATGACGCTGATGGAGGCTGTAAAGCTCTTGAGGGGCGAAAGAGGCACCAAGGTCACGATCACGGTCTTCCGCGATGGATGGACGCAGCCTAAGGATTTTACCATCACGAGAGACGTAATCCCTATCAAAAGCGTGCATTCAAGGATGCTTGAAGATGGTTACGGGTATATAAGAATCAGTAATTTTCAGACCAATACGACCTCTGATTTTGAAAAGGCCTTGTCAGAGTTAGAGGGCAAGAGCGGCGGGCTCAAGGGCCTGGTTCTTGACCTGCGGAATGATCCAGGTGGTCTTCTGGATCAGGCGGTGAGTATTTCCAACGAGTTTATAAACAAAGGCCTTATTGTTTATACGGATGGCAGGATGCCCGATCAGAAGATGAGATTCGATGCCCGTCCTAAAAAACATGTCAGAAAGTACCCCATTGTGGTGTTGGTCAACGAGGGGACAGCCAGCGCCTCAGAGATAGTGGCTGGCGCGCTTCAGGACCACAAGAGGGCTATAATTATGGGCACGCAGACCTTTGGAAAGGGCTCCGTGCAGACCATTATTCCCCTGGAAGACGGTTCGGCGGTCAGGCTGACAACAGCGAGATATTATACACCGAATGGGAGATCCATCCAGGCAAAGGGGATAACGCCTGATATAGTAGTGCCCTATATACCTCAGACAAAGGCTGAAGAAAACGGCGAACCCACGCATTTCCTTAAGGAGCGGGACCTTGACGGCCATTTGCCAAGTGAAGACGATAAGACGTCCAAGACCAAAAAAGAGAGGCGTCAGATCGACGAACAGCAAAAGGGTAACATTTCGTTAGACCACAAACCGCTGGATAATCAGGTCGAAGAAGCCCTCAGGATATTAAAGGCGTGGTCTTTGTTTACTCAGCTTTCAGGAAAGACCGTTACGGCCGCAGCCGCCAACTGAGAGCCTTTGGATCTTCAAGCCATTCTTCGAGTCGACACCATTTCCTTTAGGGCGTCAGGCAAGCGGGTATGACCGGAACAAAGCCAAGGCCATCTAAGAGGCCGACCAAGAATCGGCTTTGGCACTCCATGAGTGTGGTCTTTATACTGGCGGTAATTGCAATAATAGCGGCGTTGGTGGTCTTTATATATTTGCTTCCGGCACCGGAGGTAAAGGGTCCGCAACATCAAGGCCAGCAGCCGCTCCATCCCCTGCTTGAAGAACCAGGTATAATCGTGCCGCCATCCTCTATTCAGACGAAGCCGCCTCAGGTTCGGCCAAGCCAGCCTGCAATCCCGCCTGCGAAGCCTGGGCCGCCTGCCAAGACAAGAGGAAGAGAGGCCCGGCACCCTTTGCCTCAAAAGGAAAGGCCCGAGATCGCTATTCTGATTGACGATATGGGTTATAATCTAGCTATAGACGATGCCCTTTTGTCGCTCGATGCCCCCATTTCGTTCGCCTTTCTGCCGTTGGCACCGCATACGGCAAGGCTGGCCAAAAAGGCCTCTCAAATGGGAAGGGATGTTCTCGTCCACCTTCCGCTCGAACCATTGGACCCACATATAGATCCTGGACCAGGGGCGATCAAGGTCGACATGTCGCCTGACGTCATGCTCATGATGCTCAAAAAAGACCTGGATGCTGTACCTGAGGCGATAGGGGTCAATAATCACATGGGTTCCAGATTCACCGCCGATAGACAGGCTATGGAGGTCATTATGCCGGAGATAAAAAGGCGTGGTCTTTTTTTTGTGGACAGTAAGACGAACAATAAGTCAGTAGCCTATTCTGTGGCCCGCGAGATGGGCGTGCCATCCGCGGCTAGATCGGTTTTTCTTGACCATAATCAAGACCCTTTACTCATAAAAATGGAACTTAACAAGGCTGTGCGGCTTGCAAAACATGGCAGAGGCGTTATCGTAATAGGGCACCCGCTTCCCAATACAAAAAAGGTGCTCTGCGAGGAGCTACCGATGCTGAAAAAGGAAGTGAAATTGGCGCCGATACATGCCCTTGTACGTACTGATTGATCTATTGCGGTTGCAATGACTATTTTGATTTAAAGGACTTCCATGAAATACGGCGAAAAGGCGGTGATGGAGGCGACACTTGAGCCGTGGCCTAATCCATGCCCTGAGCGGGATTATATAATTGAGATAAGTTTTCCGGAATTCACCTGCCTTTGTCCGCGTTCGGGCTACCCTGACTTTGCGACCATCAAAATACAATACATACCGAATGATTTCATAGTGGAGCTCAAGTCCCTGAAGCTCTATCTCAACAGTTTCAGGGACAGGTATATCTCCCATGAGGAGGCGGCGAATGCAATCTTTTCGGACCTCCTTGATCTTTTAAAACCGCGTTTTTTAAAACTGGAAGCCGATTTTCATCCAAGGGGCAACGTCCATACCGTTGTAAGGATTGAGACATAGATATGCCTCATGCGGTTGGCCATGTTGCCGATAAAAATCGATGCAGGCGGTCTGGCTTGTCGAATAGCTGGAGGACTGGATATTTTTGTGGTCTAACAAAAAATATTTAATTGGAGTAATTCATGGCTGAGAAAGACATAGAGAGCTTGATGCATGAAAAGAGGATCTTCAGACATCAAAGACAGGATGCCTGGATCAACAGTTTTAAGGATTATGAGGCAATTTACAGATATTCAATGGAGGATCTCGAGGGATTTTGGGCGCAAAAGGCAGAGGAATTCGTCCGCTGGGACAAGAAATGGGATAAGGTACTTGAATATGATTTTTTCAAACCCGAGATTAAGTGGTTTTTGGGCGGTAAGCTGAATGTCTCTTATAATTGTTTGGATCGCCATCTCATTGACGGCAGACGCAACAAAGCTGCGATTATCTGGCAAGGTGAACCCGAAGATGATGTCAAGGTCTATACATACCAGATGCTCCACCGCGAGGTGTGCCGTTTTGCCAATGTGTTAAAAAAGATGGGGGTCAAGAAGGGAGACAGGGTGGCGATATATATGCCGATGATCCCGGAGACCGCAATAGCTATGTTAGCGTGTGCGCGTATCGGTGCGGCGCATAGCGTGGTCTTTGCAGGCTTTAGTGCTGCAAGTTTCATGAGCCGTGTCAAGGATTGTCAGGCCGAGGTGGTTATAACCTCTGACGGTGTTTTCAGGAACGGCAGGATTATACCGCTTAAAGACCGCGTGGATGAGGCGCTCGACCAGTTTCAATGTTGTCCATTTGTGCGACATTGCCTAGTGGTGAGAAGGACTGGCTGCGACGTCACGATGAAGAGCGGGCGCGACAGATGGTGGCATGAAGAGATAGGGGCCGAGGATATATCCGATTCCTGTGAGCCGGTTTCGATGGATTCAGAAGACATGTTCTTTATACTCTACACCAGCGGCAGCACTGGTAGGCCGAAAGGGGTTGTTCACACTACTGGAGGTTACCTTACCTATGTGGCCAGTACGACCAAATGGGTCTTCGATCTCAGAGACGACGATGTCTATTGGTGCACCGCGGATGTAGGCTGGATTACAGGTCACTCGTACATCCTTTACGGACCCTTGGCTTTGGGCGGTACATCTCTTATGTTTGAGGGTATGCCGAGCTGGCCGAGACCTGACCGCTTTTGGCGTGTGGTTGAAAAGTTCAAGGTCAATATATTTTATACTGCGCCCACTGTCATACGTATGCTCATGCGAGAGGATGTAAAGTGGGTCAAGCGACACGACCTTTCCAGCTTGAGATTGCTCGGATCCGTGGGTGAACCAATCAATCCTGAGGCCTGGATGTGGTATCATGAAAATGTCGGGCAAGGCCGGATGCCAATCGTAGATACGTGGTGGCAGACGGAGACGGGCGGCATACTCATCTCGCCTATCCCTTATGCAACGCCTTTAAAGCCGGGTTCCGCAACCTTTCCTCTTCCAGGTATTGAAGCCATGATTGTAAGAGGTGATGGTACACCTGCCAATGTAAACGAAGGCGGCAACCTTGTCATAAAGCGTCCGTGGCCTGGGATGTTGAGGGGTGTATATGGGGACCCTGGTCGTTTTAAGACCCAGTATTTTGACCACTTTCCTGGTATGTATGAATCAGGCGACGGCGCGCGCCTTGATGAAGATGGGTATTTCTGGATCATGGGGCGTATCGATGACGTAATCAACGTCTCGGGTCACAGGCTCGGCACTGCGGAGATAGAGTCGGCCCTTGTGGCCCATCCTGCTGTGGCCGAGGCGGCGGTCGTAGGGATGCCGCATGAGATAAAGGGGCAGGCAATATATGCCTATGTAATCCTGAAGGCCGGTATTGCAGGGACAGAGGCCTTGAGAAAGGAATTGAAAGACCATGTCAGGAAGGAGATAGGACCCATTGCAAACCCTGAGGTGATACAGTTTGTGGAGGGGTTGCCGAAGACCAGGAGCGGCAAGATCATGCGCAGGATACTCAGAAAGATTGCTGCAGGCGATACAGGAGACTTTGGAGATACCTCTACCTTGGCGGATCCAGCTGTGATAGACTGGCTTATAAAGGGCAAGGAAGAGCTGTTTAAGACACGCTGAAACGCTGATATTGCGGAGGCATGATCAAAGTAATGGGCAAAGGCCATGATGCAAATGCGCCGAGAAGGACACATCTTGCAAATGAAAGGACGTTTCTCGCCTGGATAAGGACTGCCATCGCCATCATGGCCTTTGGTTTTCTGGTGGCAAAGCTTTCCCTTCTGACAAGACTGCTTTCCGAGACCCATCCTGAGGCTGCGACCTTTCAGTCTGACATACCCCTATATCTCGGGGCAGGCACTATAGCCATAGGCGGGCTCCTGGGTATATTTGCCGTCGTCAGGCACTATCAGATCAAGCGCCAGATAGATCAAGATACATTCAAACCGTCGATATTGCTTGATATCATGGTGGCCCTCATACTTTTGATGATTTCTTTGTTTGTCGTATTCTATCTCATACGTCTGCTTGGTTGATTGTTTGTCGGGATGGAAGGTGCAAAAGCCAAACAATCCGCCGCAGTCGATTCTTGAGCGATTTATATGCTTGACAACCTTTCTGAGGGCAAATAGAGTTTTATATTAAAATTAAACAAGACAACAGGCGCCGCGAGGCTTAATGGGGAACCCTGTGAGAATCAGGGACGGGCCCGCCGCTGTGATCGGGGACGAAGGTCGTAGTAATGCCACTGGCTTAGGCTGGGAAGGCGCGGCCGGTAGATGGATCCGAAAGTCAGAAGACCTGCCTGTTTGATAGCTGCCCTTTCGAGGCAAGGAGTGGGGCGGTTGCTGTCCTGTTCGGTAGCTGTAGGATTTAAGCGGATAAAAGGGCTATTCCGGATCCATGCACCTGTTTTCTTAAGGTGTTGATCCGGTTCTTTATTTGGAGCTCTATTCTATTAAGAGAAGGTGTCTGATGTATTGCTGGATTTTTACTGTCATAACTATTTTTTCATTTTTTATCCCGAAAACCGCCTTGGCCCAAGGGCTGATGGTCTTTTTTGTCGGGGATTCTGACGTCTATACCTGTCGGAAAGCGTTATCGTCCATTGATCTTCCTGGACTTAAGGTCTTGGTCTTAACTGAAAAGGATCTCGATGCCCCAAGGGCCTCGGCTGTGCTTTCGTCTATGGATGTAGCTGTCTTGGATGCTATGCAGGGGGGACTTACCGATTGGTTGACCTCGCATAAAAATTTAATAAATCCAATGGCTAAGATATATGCCGTCCGTTCGCCAGGCAGATCAAGGGAGTTGAAAGGTCAGGGTGTCATATTCGACGAGACGGTCAGGAGATACTTCGATTATACGAGTGAAGAAAATATCCGAGGGCTCATTCTATATCTTGCGAAGACCGATTTAGGCGTTCATGTCTCTCCGCCAGCGCCGGTCGTGCCGCCCGAAGGGGGTTTTTATCACCCCGATGCCCATGCCTTTTTCGCTGACGTCGGCGAATATGTGAACTGGTATAAAAAAACAGGCCATTTCAATGACAAAGGTCTCTGGTCACTAGTGGTCGTATTTCCAACTTTTACCGTTGATTCAAGGAAAGGGCCGCTTGACGCCCTTATAAGGGCATATGAGGCCAATGGTATAAATACGCTGACACTCCTCTATTCCCCAAAGGACGGGCCATCCGAGATAGACCGTTTGATCTCTGAACCGCCCTTAAATGACGCCCTTGGTTCCATCACGAGTTTTGTATTCAGATTCAGCTCTCTCCTTTCCCCTAGACTTTTGAAGGTACTTGAGAAGGCGAATTGCCCCGTTTTCAATCCCCAATATCTTTTTTACACATCGAGGGACGAATGGATGAAGTCGTCGCAGGGCATGGCCGCCAGCGAGATCACCATGCAGTTCTCCATGCCGGAGCTCTCTGGCCTTGTAGAACCTACTGTTGTCGGGGCGAAAGAAGATATGAGCAACGAGGGTCCGATATATGTCCCGATCAAGGATGAGATAGATATACTTGCAAGGCGGGTGGCAAGATGGCATGCGCTTAAAGAAAAACCGAATAGGGATAAAAGAATCGTCCTGATTTATTATAACCATGTCCAAGGCAAACAGAATATAGGGGCAAGCTACCTCAATGTGGCGAGGAGCATCAAGGTCATTGTTAACCGTCTGAGAGCTGAAGGATATATGATCCCGAAGGATGTAAGCGAGGACGAGATCAAGGACCTTCTTGTAAAGGTTGGGAGGAATATAGGTTCGTGGGCCCCAGGCGAGCTTGACAGATTTATGGCCAGCAATGATTATGTCGCGATCGACATGAGGCAATATAAGAGGTGGATAAAGGGAATTGACCAGGGATTCTTAAAGAAGGTCGAAAAGGATTGGGGGAGGCCTGAGGATTCAAAGATAATGACCCGCGACGGGCGGTTTATCATCCCATGCATCCGTCTGGGCAATCTGACCATTGCGCCGCAGCCTGTAAGGGGGTTCAGCGATGATCCCGACAAGCTCTATCACAGCACGATTGTCTATCCGCACCATCAATACGTGGCTTTTTATCTCTGGCTTCAAAAGGTCTTGAGGCCTGATGCCATGATAAGCCTCGGCACTCATGGTACACATGAGTGGCTGCCTGGGAAGAATGCCGGCCTCTCGGCCAGCTGCTCACCGGAGGTGCTGATAGGCGATATCCCAAATATCTATCCATATATAGTTGATGACGTGGGTGAAGGCATCCAGGCCAAGCGCAGGGGGCGGGCTGTGATAATAGACCATGCGGTCCCGCCGTTCAGGCAAGGCGGTCTCTATGCCGAGTATTCAAAGCTCGCAGCCCTCATAAGTGAGTACGAGGCATCCGATTCGAACGATATAAAGGCCGCAAGGCTTGCACGCATAGGTAAGCTTGCAACAGCGCTCGGGCTCTGTAAGGACCTCGGGGTAAAAAAAATAGATAAAGACTCAGTCAAGAGACTTGAAGACTATCTCATTGAGATAAAAACCAGCCTTGTACCGTACGGTCTCCATACCTTTGGGGAATCCCCTAAAGGTGAGGCGCTTGATGAGATGGCCGCAGCTGTTTCATCAGGTGCAAATGGTGGAAAAGATCGCTACCTTAGGCTCATTTCTGAATCGGGTCGGGATGAACTCGATGCGCTTGTCAATGCCTTAAACGGCGGTTTTATCCCGCCGGCCCCCGGCGGGGATCCGGTTCGGAACCCCGAGAGTCTACCGACAGGCAGGGACTTCTATGGCTTTGATCCGGAAAAGGTCCCGTCGAAAGAGGCGTGGGGCCAGGGGAAAAAGGCGGCGGAGGAGATTATTGATGGTTATCGAAAGGCTCACGGCGGCAGGTATCCCGAAAAGACAGCCATAGTCCTCTGGGCCGTCGAGACTATGAGAAACGAGGGGGTGAACGAGGCGACCGCACTCTATCTCATGGGCATGAGACCCATATGGGATCGTAGGGACAAGGTAAAGGGCGTCGAGCCTATTTCGGCCACAGAATTGAACAGGCCGAGGCTTGATGTGCTTTTGCAGATGTCTGGTCTTTACAGGGATACCTTCCCATCGGTTGCGCTCCTTCTTGACAAGGCGGTGAAAGAAGCCGCTGTACTCACAGACGTTGAGAACTATATCAAGGATCACACCGAGGCGCTTAAAAAGACCCTCATAAAGGCGGGTTATACCAGAGCCGAGGCCGATAAACTCTCGACAGTTCGTATATTTTCCGAAAGACCTGGGGCATATGGTACAAAGGTAGCCGAGATGACCGGCGCAAGTGGTCTTTGGGAGGATGATTCAAAGATCGCTCAGGCGTTTATGAACATGGTCTCATTCGGTTATTCAAAAGACATGTGGGGGCAGGATGCAAAAGCTGTGTTCCGCTCACAGCTCAAGGATGTAAGCGTCACCGTCCAGTCGCGCTCTTCGAATCTCTACGGCCTTATGGACAACGATGACGTCTTTCAGTATCTTGGCGGACTCAATATGGCCGTAAAAAAGATCTCTGGGAAGGCGCCGGATAGCCTCATATCCGATCAGAAAGATCCTCGAAACAGCCGAATGGAACCCCTTTCCCTAGCTATAGGTACGGAGCTCAGGGCTAGGTATCTGAACCCTGTCTGGATAGAAGGTATGAAGAAGGAGGGTTATGCCGGGGCGCGTGAGATGTCTAGGTTTGTGGATAACATGTGGGGGTGGCAGGTGACTACCCCTGAGATGATAGACAGGGCCAAATGGGACGAGGTCTATTCAGTATATGTGGAAGATAAATACAGGTTGGGACTTAAAGAATTCTTCTCAAGGGAAAATCCATGGGCATATCAGTCTATTACTGGGCGGATGCTTGAGGCGGCAAGAAAGGGCTATTGGAAGGCCGACGACAGGACATTGATGAGGCTTTCAAAAGAATATGCACTGGATGTGATTAACAAGGGTGTGGCGTGCTGTGATCATACATGCAATAATCCCCTTTTAAATCAGATGGTGGTTAATATTATATCCATCCCAGGTGTCATGGCCCCGAAGCTCGTTGAGCGGTTCAAACTCGCCATACAAAAGGCGACCGGGAAGACCATCGATGCCCAGGTCAAGCAGAGGATCGATCTCCTCACTAGACTGGGGAATAGGGCCATCCTGGTGTCAGATGAAAGGCCTTCATACGATCCGTGGGTCAAGGCCAGGGCAACGATCGGCGAGACGACAGGAAACGATAAAGGAGGGGTTGGAACTGAGGGCATAAAAGGTACGCATAGCATCCAAAATGCCTCCAAAAAGGCTGATGTCAAGGGGTATAAGGTGAAAGAGCTTGGTCAAAGGGATAAGAAAGAAAGGGCGGACAAGGCCGATGTCTCTTCATCGGGTGTCCAGTGGGCTGCGGCCGTCTTCGTCATGGGGATTGTGGTGCTCGTAGTCCTTGGGATATACAGACAAAAAAGGAGATGATTTATCATGGAGCTTAAGGCGCTTATTCTTGGCCTGCTCTTTAGTATAGGGATCTTTGCCTTAAAGAGCGGGACGGGGTTGTATTACGCCGCAATCCAAAAAAAAGGCATTTTCGGTAAGACGTTGCTCGTCTTGACCTTCATTGCCGTATATGTAGGGCTGTTCGGGCTTTCGTTTTTTGTCTTGGGGCGGATTAATCTTGTTCGTCATCTCGATTTTATAAACGGTCTTTTGAGGGCCGGGATGCTTATCCATCTTGTCCTGGCAGCATTTACGGCCGTTTGGGGTGTAGTCCTCCTTAAAGAAGGCAGCCGATACAGCCTTGGCTGGCTCACCCTTTCTGTGCCATGCCCTGTCTGCATGATCGTCATATTTTCGACCAGTGCCTTTTTGATGAGTATATTTCCGGAGGCCTTGGGCACGGCGTTTTATCTTGCAACCGGCAGTTTTGTGGCCGTCGTTCTCTTTACGTTTTTCGTGATGCATTCGGCGCGAAAGGGCCTCAAGGGCTCGCCTGAGTCGCTTTTAG
The DNA here is from genome assembly GCF_049968175.1 of Dissulfurimicrobium sp. Taxonomy (NCBI): domain Bacteria; class Deltaproteobacteria; genus Dissulfurimicrobium; species Dissulfurimicrobium sp. The sequence continues at coordinate 6,231 of NZ_JBMFRG010000032.1, read as the reverse complement.
GCGGGGCCATGCTGGCGATTTCAGGCTATTTTATCCTGTCCGCCATGATAATCCCCCAGGTTTCTGATATTGAGCGGATATATCGGCTTTCCATGCAAAATGCAGCACAAAATACAGGTCGTGGCCTTACTACCGTCTTGATCTTGTTTCTTTTGACCGCTGTCCCAGGATTTTTTTGGACCCTCATGAAGATAAGGAGGATCAAGACTTGGACGTAGAGGCAATCCTCAAATCATTTCTCTATATTATTTCCTCCACCCTTTTTCTGCCAGTTATCTTTATATTATCCATGCTCGTGATCTGGATATGTATATATTCGGGTTCCTTTTTTGCAGAATGGCTTGAGAGGGCAAGGCTTACAAGGTGCGATCCATCGGCCTTGCCCGATATTATAAAGAATGGCGGCCGGTTCGATATGCTTTCTCACAGCGTCAAGGGCTTTATCGCCAAGCTCGAAGACTTAATAGGCAACGGTGTACTTTCATCGCTTTCCGTTGAGAATCTGGTTTACGATTACACCATCAGACTCTCGAAATCCCTTGATCATCTGCGCCTGCTCATACGGCTTGGTCCAGGACTTGGGCTTCTTGGAACCCTTATACCGATGGGTACTGGCCTTTCCGCCTTGAGCCAGGGAGATATGACCAGGCTTTCAGCGGACCTTGTCGTGGCCTTTACAACAACCATCGTAGGTCTTGCCATAGGGCTTATGGCCTTTTTCTTTTACACAGTTAAGCGCAGATGGGTGGAAGAAGATATAAAGAATATCGAACTTACGGCCGAGATACTAATGGAGAGCGATGTCAGAGATGTATCTTAGACGAAGGCGTTTTTTCAAAAGGATATTGACAGTAAAAGACGATCCGCGCGACGGCGACGATGATCCGCTCGCAGGTCTTGTAAATCTCTTTGATCTAAGCGTAGTATTCATAGCAAGTCTCATTCTTACTCTCTTCTCCGTCTACAGAATGCAGGACCTCTTTAGTGAAAAGGCAGAATTTACTATCATGAAGCAGTCAAAAGATGGCCGGCTTGAGATCATTACTAAAAAAGGCAAAAAAGTTACTGCAATGAAGGTCGAGAAAGAGAAGGCCGAGGGCAGGGGGGAGCGTCTCGGCACTGCGTACAGGCTTGAAGACGGGAGTCTTGTCTATGTGCCTGAACAATGATAGATCAAAGATCCCGATCGTGCTTACCGCCTTTGGAACCACTAGTCGGGCTATGAAGACTTATGCTGTCGTGGATAAGGTCGTTAGGATGCATTTCCCTGGGCATGATATACGTTGGGCGTATACTTCCCGCGTAGTCAAAGATTCTGCGCGGAAAGAGGGCAGAGAGATAAAGTCGCCGTCTGAGGTCTTGAATGACCTGGCTGCTGAAGGCCATTCATGGGCGGTGGTACAGTCCCTTCATCTCCTATGCGGCCATGAGTTTTATCGTATGATTGATGAGGTAAGTAACCATATTGTACGTGTATCGGTAGGCCTGCCCCTTCTCTCCTCACCGATGGATTATGGGCGCATGGCGGACGTCATCGGTCGTGCATTTCCCGCCTATGATCTTGAGGCGACGGTCCTGATCGGGCATGGCACGGATCACCCTGCATGGTCGAGTTATCTTGCGTTTTTATGGGTGTTGAGGCGGCGTTTCGGGCCGAGGTTTTTTATCGGCGTGATAGAAGATGGTATGCCGACCATGGAAGACACGTTAAAGACTGTTATGGAGGCAGGTTTTTTAAAAGTTAGGCTTGTGCCGTTGCTCCTTGTTGCTGGGCGGCATTTCCAAGAGGATTTGGCTGGAAGCGGCGGCTCCTGGAAATGTATGTTTGAACAGGTCGGGCTGGAGACCGTCGTCCATTGCGATGGTATCGGCGAATTGCCCGGGGTGGCCGATGTATTTTGTGGGCATATACAAGATGCCATTGAGGTGGTTCTTTAACTTTTCGATTGATAACTGGCGGCAAGACGGTCGGTCTTCTCATGCACCGTCAAGTCCGCTCTTTTCCTTTTCCATGAAGTAACCTTGTGGATCTTGATAGTAGTACTGCATATCAATGAGCATCCCGTGATGGGCCCTTTCTTCGCTCAGCATTTTTTGGAGAAAGGCCTTCTCGGCCTGACCGTCGGCCTCGTCTAGGCGTTTTGCATAAAAGTCCATGGCGGCCTTTTCGAGTCCGATCCCGATCTGGAGTGCCTCTGTCACGCCTGTTGCTGTTTTGACGGAGGGGCCATACTTCTTGGCCGCCTTTGCAAACGTCTTTTCAGCATCTATCTGTTTCTGTTCATAGAGCCTGCATGCGGCAGGCCATCCGCCGTTGGATTCCAGAAAATTATTTATCTCCTCTATTTCCTTCTTATGCCCTGTTTCATCTTCCAGGATGGCGAGGAATATCTCTTTCCCTGGTCCGTCAGGGCAGTTGTCGGCGGCCTTGCGGAAAAATTCCAGTTCTTTTTCTTCCATCCGCATGGCGGCACATAGCATGTCCGTTACCCTGTTATGTTTTCGAGCCATACCCATCCTCCTTTGCCTGCCGGTCTGTTTATATTTTGAGACCATGGTTTTGTTTATCTGTTTTTAAAACCTAAAATAATTTGCATCGTTATGTCTAGAGCAGGATATTTGGGTTTGAAAGGATCGCAGGATTTTATTGAAATATCCGGTAACGCCATGTAGAGTCTGTGAGATTAAGAATAACTGTCGTGGGGGATTTTGTTATGCTCACACCAGTGATATTGTCCGGCGGAGCTGGGACGAGGCTCTGGCCGGTATCAAGGCTTGCGCATCCTAAACCGTTTATGAAGCTGAAAGACGGTCTGAGTCTTCTTCAGAAGACGCTGATGAGGGCGATCGGGCTTAATGGAGTCAGAAAGGTCCTGACAATTACCAATCGCAACTATTATTTCAAAACGCGCGATGAATACGGCGCGCTCAGGCCTGATCCGACCCTTGTTTTTGATTATCTGCTTGAGCCTGTCGGAAGGAATACCGCCCCTGCCGTTGCGATGGCTGCTGTCAGACTGATGGAGACCGAGGGGTCTGACGCAGTGATGTTCATCATGCCGGCCGACCACCTTATTGAAGGCAAAGCGGCCTTTGCAGCTGCCGCTGACAAGGCGTATAAATTGGCCATGGAAGACTATATTGTGACCTTTGGGATCAGACCGTCACGTCCCGAGCCTGGCTTCGGTTACATAGAAATGGGTTCACAGCTTGATGAACACGGCTTCTGTGTTAGGCGCTTTATAGAAAAGCCTACGCTCAAGGATGCCGAAGACTATCTTGCATCAGGGTTTTTCTTCTGGAATTCCGGGATGTTTTGCATTAAGGCAGCCCGATATCTTGATGCCCTTAAATGTTACAGCCCGGACGTGCACGCCGTTTGCTTTGAGTGCAAGGACAGGACCGATTGGAACGCGCAGCCAGTTGAGCTCGACGCCGTGAGTTTTAGTTCGATGCCAGATATATCCATTGATTATGCCGTGATGGAAAAGGCGGATCGTATAGCCATGGTGCCAGGCGACTTTGGATGGAACGACATTGGTTCATGGAAGGCCGTGAGCGGTCTGATCGAACCGGACGAGACAGGAAACCGCGTGGACGGGGATGCCGTGTTGATAGATACCGAGAATTGTTACATTCAAAGCGATAGACTTATCGCTGCGATAGGCCTTAAAGACATGGTGCTGATCGATACCCCCGACGCCCTCCTTGTGGCAGACATTGAGCGCACTCAGGATGTAAAAGAGGTTGTTGGTCGGCTCAAAAAGGCAGACCATGAGACATACCGCCTTCACCGGACGGTCCATAGACCTTGGGGGACATATACGGTCCTTGAAGAGAGGGACAGGTTCAAGATAAAGCGTATCGTCGTAAAACCAGGGGCTGCGCTTTCGCTGCAAATGCACCACCACAGGAGTGAACACTGGATAGTGGTTTCAGGGACCGCAAAGGTGATAAATGGAAAGGATGAAAGACTGGTGAGGGTGAATGAATCAACCTATATCCCGGCCGGAAACCGTCACAGGCTCATAAATCCGGGTATGATCGACCTGGTGATGATAGAGGTGCAAACCGGTGAATATCTTGAAGAAGATGATATTGTGAGATTCGATGACCAATATGGCAGGGGACAGGAACAGCCTTAAGCTTATTTTTAGAGACGCCTCTTAATTGTGACAGTGTGTTGATTATGGCCTATCTATTTGTCGGTGCAGGGGGTTTTTTTGGAGCCGTTGTACGTTATGTCTTGGCTATGTGGATCGGTCAGAGATGGGGTAGGAGTTTCCCGCTGGGTACATTTTTCATCAACATAAGCGGCTGCTTTCTTATAGGCTTTCTTATGCAGCTCCTGACCGAAAGGTTTATGGTCAGCCCGCAGTGGAGGCTGTTTCTAGTGGTTGGTTTTGTAGGCGCCTATACGACCTTTTCCACCTTTCTGTATGAAACGAGCAATCTTTTGAAGGATGGCGAGTGGTTTTTTGCCATATTAAATGTAACATCAAGCGTTATTACTGGTTTTGTGGCGCTGAAGCTTGGCGAAATGCTTGCAAAGACTATATAGGAGTTGGCATGCTTATAAAGGGACCAGCTAAGAAGCTTGTTATTTATGTGGATGAAACAGACAAGTTCGGCGGTAAGCCAATATATGAGGTTTTGATGGATCTGTTTTATAGGAATAAAATAGCTGGTGTAAGTATATTTAGAGGCATGGCCGGCTACGGAACGGACGGGGTATTCCATACATCAAAGATATTGGAATTATCAACCACTATGCCACTTAAAATCGAGGTGGTTGAAAGTGAAGAGATGATTAGCAAAATTTTGCCTGATGTCTATACAATAGTAGAAAAAGGTCTAGTAGAAATAAGCGATACGACTGTCTTTAAGTGTTGCCGCAAGAGATTGGATGAAGGGAAGAAAAATGAAAAGGGGAAGAATATGAAACTAGAAGGTAAGGCAAAGATGCTAAGAATAATTGTAAATGAAGATGATAAATGGGAAGGCGTACCATTATATGAAGTTATTGTAAAAAGGATGATGATGATGGATATTGCAGGCGCAACTATTTATAAGGCAATAGCCGGATTTGGACCGCACAAGCGATATCATAAGAAAAAAACACTGACGACTACCGGTGAGTTGCCGATCTTAATCACAGTTATTGATTCAGAGGAGAATATAAACAAAATATTACCTATTCTTGATGATATAGTAAAAGAAGGGTTAGTTGTTCTATCAGATGTAAATGTAATAAAATATATTCACAGACATTCTGATGCCATAGAAACCAAACTGATCTAAGTGTATCTGCGAGTCCATATAGTTATCGCCCAAGCCCCCTATATCTCATCCTCTGCGGCGTATCGGCTCCTAGACCAAGCCTCTTTTCCCTGGCTAGTTCATAGTCGGAGGAGTTGCCTTCGAAGCAAGTCACTTGCCCGTCGCCTTCAAATGCCATGATGTGTGTTGCAACACGGTCAAGAAACCATCGGTCATGGCTGACTATGACGGTACTCCTCGTAAAGTCGTTTAAGGCGTCTTCCAGGGCCCGAAGTGTATTTACATCAAGGTCGTTCGTGGGTTCATCGAGCAGGATTACATTCGCTCCGAGGGTCAACATCTTTGCAAGATAGACACGATTTCGTTCGCTGCCCGAGAGGTCCCTTATCTTTTTTGTCGATCGGGTCTCAAAAAATTGAAACTGGCACAGTATGCCCGGACGCTTTTTTCTGTATTTAACCCCTCTCGCACCTGATCCACATAGGCCATCTTTACCGTCTGGCCGGTGATTACTGAACCGCTGTCTGGCTGCTCGATACCTGCTATCAATTTAAACAAGGTGCTTTTCCCTGTACCATTTGGCCCGATGACACCAATGATCCCACCCGGCGGCACGGAAAAGTTTAAATTTTTAATGAGCAGGCGGTCACTTTTGGCCTTTAAGACATCATTGAATTTGATTACTATATTGCGCCTAGCCGCGCCCCCGCTGGGATATATATTTCCCTTTCCTCCCTTGCCTTTTCATGTTCCTGGCCAAGGAGTTTCTCATATGAGTTGATCCTCGCCTTGCCCTTGGTCTGTTGCGCCTTTGGGGTCATTTTTATCCATTTAAGTTCTCGTTCAAGGGTTTTTTGTCGCTTTGTTTCCACCCTTTCCTCCATGGCGAGACGCTCTCTTTTTTGTTCAAGCCACGAGGAATAGTTACCTTTCCATGGGATCCCATGACCG
>NZ_JBMFRG010000031.1:0-24897 GCF_049968175.1 Dissulfurimicrobium sp. | reverse complement strand
ATATGCGTTTTTCCCAATTGCAACGGCGTTTGTTTTTTCATATGTCCACGGGGGGTTCACCAGCAGCTTTTGGTCGGTTCTAGGCGTGGATGCCAAAAAGACAAAGGGGGTTAAATAGACATGCATGATATCGCGCCTCAACTATCCAACTTTATAGAGCTTAACTGGATAATCGTGACCTATCTGTTTTTTGTGGGGTTTGTCGGTGGTCTTGTAAGCGGTTTCATAGGATCTGGCGGCGCCTTTGTGCTTACGCCTGCGATGATGAGTCTGGGCGTCCCAGGGCTCGTCGCGGTTGCAAGCAACATGTGCCATAAATTCCCGAAGGCGCTTGTGGGTGCTATAAAGCGTGCCAAGTATGGTCAGGTGGATCTGAAGCTGGGACTCATCTTCGGTATATTTGCCGAGGCTGGCGTCATGTATGGCGCCCATGTGCAGGAGGTGATCAAGAATACCTTTGGCAACGATGGCTCAAACCTTTATGTCAGCGTGATATTTGTGCTGGTTCTTGGGATAGTCGGGACATACGTCTTGAAAGATGCATATGGCACCTACAGATCAGGGACTACTGAGGCGAAGGAAAAGACGACAAAGATCGCAAGGTGGGTTCAGTCTGTCAACATACCGATCCCGGGCACGATGATATATTTCAGGTCGCTCAATGCAAAGATATCGATATTATTTATCATACCTCTGGCGTTTGCAACCGGCCTGCTTGCAGCAACAATCGCGGTAGGCGGGTTTATTGGCGTGCCTTCAATGATCTATGTGCTCGGCGCGCCCAGCATCATGGCGTCTGCAACAGAGCTGGTTGTGGCATTTGTTATGGGGTTTGGTGGGTCTCTCAAGTATGCCATACACGGGCTTGTCGATATAAGGCTCGCCATGATCATACTTGCCGGTTCTCTTTTCGGTGTCCAGCTCGGAGCTATAGGAACAACCTATGTAAAGGCGTATATGATAAAGGTCGTCATGGGGCTAATAATGGTCATTGTCCTATTCAGCAGGGGCCTGATGGTCCCTGTCTATATGTCACATCTTGGCCTGATTCAACCCATAACGGAAGGCACGCAGAAGATATTGAAGAATACAAGCTTCGCTATAATGCTCTTTGCGTTGTTTCTTGGCGCCTTCATAGTTTTAAAGGCCATATGGCAGGGACTTCGCGAGGAAAGAATGGCTGCAAAAGAAGTGATGTCTCCCGATAAGATCTAAGGATCTAAAAATCATTTTGTTATCCTTTTTTGCAGGCGAAGGGGCAGCAAGCAGGGGTGAGGTATGGGAACGTATAAAAAGATGCTTGTATGTTTAGATGGTTCGGAATCGGCCTTTCATGTCTTGAAAGAGTCTCTCGGGTTTGCCTCAGACGAGAAAAGCTGGATCACCGTGACATGTATTGCGCCGCCCCACGATGGAGACATCGGCCTTGCCATATTCGGCGATTTGACGGCCTCTATGAGGCGGTCGTGCGAAGATGCGCTTTTAAAGGCAAGGGAGATGGTTCAGGCTGAGAGGGTGTTGGCAAAGATGGTCCTCGAAGAGGGAGAGGCGCACGAGAAGATCATCGAGCTCGCAATATCTGAAAACTGCGAGCTGATCGTCATGGGAAGAAGAGGTCTGTCTGACCTCGAAAGGATGTTCGTGGGTAGCGTCACGGCGAGGGTCATTGGGCATAGCCCGATAGATGTCCTTGTTGTCCCTGAGGGGGCCAGGATAGGTTGGGGCAAGATCCTTGTGGCTGTTGACGGCTCAAAATACAGCAATGTTGCGGTCTTAAGGGCGATAAATTTTGCAAGGTCCTACGGAGGCGAATTGAAGGCCGTCTCCGTTGTCGATGTACCTCCTGAACTTTACGAAAAGGCACTTGGGGCCGTTGATGATCTGGTAAAAAAGGCGAGGACATATGTTGAAGGCGCTGTAAAACTTGCCGAAAATGAAGGTATAAAGGCCGAGGCTATTGTCAAAGAAGGCACGACCTATAAGGTAATACTTGAGACCGCAAGGGAGCTGGGTGTAGACGCTATAGTGATGGGCTCTCATGGAAGGACAGGGCTAAAGAGACTCCTTATGGGGAGCGTCACTGAAAAGGTCATTGGCTATTCAGACCGTCCAGTCCTCGTAGTAAAATAAATATAAAAAGATATTGGGTCTCTTTGATCCAGTGTATTGTGCTGCATCCTTTGTCAATGAGGCGTACAGGAAGTATGCCTCATTTGTCAGGCCCTGCAGCCTTGCATTTGACGATTTTCGCTTAGCATCGTATATAATTTTTACAAGACCATCAAATTTAAATCGTTTGATTTGATGCGTAACGGATCTAGTCTATAACCTTGGCCTGCTTAAATCCGCCTCAATGAGATTTATTTTATATTATATTTTTACGACGAATCCGTTGCAAATACATCATCCAATCGTCCATGCCGAGGCCAGTTACGGCCGAAAGGGAGATGATCTTTAGGTGGGGATTCAGCCGTAAGGCCTCTTTTTTTGCCTCTTCCTGGGAAAAATCAGGGAAATACGGCAGGAGGTCTGTTTTGGTGACCAAAAAGACCTGGGAGTTCAGAAAGACCGTCGGGTATTTGGCTGGTTTGTCTGAACCCTCGGGGACCGATAACAAAACGGCCCGTTCATGTTCCCCAAGGTTGAAGGCCGCAGGGCAGACGAGATTGCCTACGTTTTCTATGAAGATGATATCAAGGTGGGCCCCATCGAGCTGTTCCTCGAGCTCGTGGAGTCCGCGGTGTACAAGCGGGGCGTCGAGATGACACGCCCCGCTTGTAGTCAGTTGGATTGCAGGTATCCCTTTCGTCCTTATGCGCTCTGCATCCCGCTCGGTCTCTATGTCGCCTTCTATAACCCCGATTTTCATTACGCCGTCCAGCATATCTATTGTCTTTTCAAGGAGTGTGGTCTTGCCTGAGCCCGGGCTACTAATAAGATTTATAGCCACTGCGCCCATGGCCTCGATATGACGCCGGTTTATCCGAGCTTGGGCCTCGTTCGCCGCAAGAATGACCTTGTTCACATCCACTTTTTTTGCGCCTGGGCAGCCACAGGTCTCACACATGTCCTTTCCTCCTATCCCAAGTGTACTGTATTCATCGCTTCGCCTTCGCATCCTGTCTTCAAAATATCATTGCACATAATTCATTTATGGTCTGGTTACGCTTTGGTCCGGCTACCGTGTCTAATATGTCGATAAGGAGGCCATGGATGGTCTCGGCCTGGTTGTGGGCGCTATGTCCAACGTCAGAAAAAGGGATGCCGAATCTGGGTTTGGTCAGACCATTTATGTATGAGGCCTTAATCCTACATTGAAATTTAAACTATTCCATCTCAACCTGCATAAGGAGGAGCTCATCTCCGCCCTGCGGGAAAACATCTCTCACGCCGCACCTAGGGCAGCAATCAGGGCGGCCGCCCTCGGTCTTGAACTCATGTCCACATCCAATGCATCTGTAAGGAACCGCCGGGGTCTCGATCACAAGTGCTGCGCCCTTTGTAATCTCATTGGTCATGGCCATGGCCTTGAAACCAAACGCAAAAGAGTCCTTAACCACGCCTGACAGGGCGCCGATCATTACCCTTACCTTCAAGACCTTGTCTGCCTTATGTTCCCTTGCAAGCTGTACGATCTCGTCGATCACCGCCTGGGCAAGGCTCAACTCGTGCATACCCGATGATCCTTCTGCACCGCAGCTCTCAGCCCAAGGTCGTCCAGATAATCAAGTACCATGGCTGCAACAACAGGGAGTCTCTCTTCAAGGACAGTGGATAGCCCTATCCCAGTGGATAGATCCAAAGGTACGACGCCTAGAAAATCCACCTGCTCAGGGGCCTTTCCCCTGAGTTTGCATATTTCGAGTATTTCAAGCACACCTATCTGATGTGGTGACATCCTGAGCTGGGCCGATCGGGCCTTGAGCTCATCCTGGGTAAATCTTAGAATAGTGCCGGGCGGCTCATCAGATTTGATTATATCTACGGTGAGCACCTTATTGGTTTTTTCAAAAAAAGGGGAAAGGAATATGCCTGATGTGCCACCATCCATAAGCCTTACCGTGTCCGGAAAGACATACCTTGACTCGAGGTGACGGATGAGATGCACCCCAAAGCCCTCATCCCTTAAAAGGAGGTTTCCAACACCAAGCACACCTGCCTCGAGATGGCGGTCATCAAAGGTTGAGCTATATATCATCAGCATATCCTCGGGAGAGGTTCACCAGAGAGAGGCCTGAGTATCCGGCACCCGCCGATCTTTGTTCGCAGCACCACCTGCCCCGGCCTGCCATCTTTGATCCTGCCGATCAAAGCAGCATCCCGGCCTTCTGGCATGAGGCGCATGGAATAGACTGCAGACTCGGCGGCCTTTTCATCTACTATCGCCAGACATTTACCCTCGTTAGCCAGATAAAACGGGTCAAGACCCAGTATCTCGCAGGCCGTTTTGACCTCTGGCTTGACCGGCACATTGCCTTCGTCTATCTCGATCGCAACCCCTGCCGTCCTGGCGATCTCGTTCAGTGCGGTCGCTACGCCGCCCCTCGTCGGGTCCCGCATGGTATGTATCGCGTCTTTAGGAACTGCATTCATCAAGGCCTCGATCATTCTGTTGAGGGCCGTGACGTCGCTCTTTAGATTGCCTTCAAATGCAAGGCCATGTCGGCTGGCGAGGATGGTTGCACCATGATCCCCCATGGTCCCTGAAAGGATCACGGCATCCCCAACAGAAGCCTTTGATGAGGATATATCAGCCCCATTTTTTATGACACCGATCCCAGAGGTGTTTATGAATATCTTGTCCGCCTTACCCCTCGGTACCACCTTTGTGTCTCCGGTCACCACCTGGACCCCTGCGGAACAAGACGCCGCCTGGATGGATCCTATAACCTGCTCCAGGTCATCCATCGCAAGGCCTTCCTCAAGGATGAGTCCAAGGCTCAGGAATAAAGGCACAGCCCCACGCATGCAGAGGTCGTTTATCGTCCCGCTTACCGCCAGGGCCCCAATGTCCCCGCCTGGGAAGAAGATGGGATCAACTACGTAAGAGTCGGTTGTGAAGGCGATCCGCCCGGCTCCCCAGGGCCCCATATCGATTAGGGCGCTGTCTCCAAATTCCGAAAGGATCGGATTGTCAAGTCTGGGCAGAAAGACCTTTTCAACCAGCTCTTGCGTAAAGAGCCCGCCGCTTCCATGATCGAGGAGGATATTTTCCAGTCTCATATTACCCCTGTTTCGTATCTGAAATATGCTGCGCATGCCCCCTCTGACGAGACCATGCACGGGCCCACCGGAGAGACCGGTGTGCATATTGATGCAAAAAACGGGCAGTTGCTTGGGATGTCTAATCCTTTTATTATGTCGCCGCACAGGCAGCCCTTCGGTTCAGGTGTGTGTCTTGTCTCGATCCCGAACCTGTATTTTGCGTCAAATTTATTGTATTCAGGCTTTAGGGCAAGGCCGCTTTGTCTTATCGCGCCGAGGCCTCTCCACTCTGTATCGCACTGGAGGAAGACCTCGTTCATGATGCCCAAGGCCTTGCCGTTCCCCTCCCACGAGACCGCCCTTGGATAGGCGTTTTCAACCTCGGCCCTCCCTGCATTCACCTGTCTCGCCAAAAGGATCAGTGCAAAGAGTATTTCGGCCGGTTCAAAACCTGCAACTACGCACGGCATCCCAAAACCTTCTGCTATAGGTTTGTAAGCTGCGGCCCCTATGACAGCGCTTACATGGCCTGGACAGATTAGGCCGTCGATGCCAATGTCGGTTTCAAGTAAGGCCTCAAGTGCCGGTGGCATGAGCTTCAGGGCGGGTAGTATAGAAAAATTGCCTGTTCCATCGCGCGCCGCATCTTTTATGGTGGCGGCGATGCATGGGATGGTGGTCTCGAAGCCGACCGCCAGGAAGACCACCTCGCGTGATCTATCCTTTCTTGCGAGCTGAAGTGCATCCACGGGCGAGTAGACGACATCCACCTGTGCCCCTTTGGCCCGCCGTCCGGCCAGCGAGTCGCTTGATCCTGGGACCTTTAAGAGGTCTCCAAAGGTTGTAACCGTTATCCCAGGTATCTTGGCGGTCTCGATAAAGGCATCGATATCGCCCTGGGCCGTGACGCAGACAGGGCAGCCCGGACCTGAGATAAGCTCTATCTCCTTCGGGATTATGGAACGCAGCCCGGAACGGGATATGCTTACAGTATGTGTGCCGCAGACCTCCATGAACTTCATCGGCCTTTTGACAAGTCCTTTAAGCCTCAAGGCCAGGTCTTTTATAAGGTCCGGATCGGATATATCTTCAGACTGACCCATTACGCCTTATTCCCTCCATCCATCGGCCATTCGCCTGATAAGTGAGATACTCTCCTCGGCCTCGTCTTTTGTGAGGCTGTGTACGGCGAAACCTGCATGGACGATCACATAGTCGCCAATATGAGGGAGTCGGTCTACGATATCGAGCCTGATTTCGCGCCTTATCCCCCCCAGCTCCACCAGGGCGATCGGAGATGTCAGCTCATCGCCATCCTTTATTTCAACAACCTCCATTGGTACGGCCAGACACATACCTTGTGCCTCCAACAACAAGTTGACCTAGCGATAACCCGCCGTCATTCGCCGGGATCAATTCCCCAGCATATGGATCAAGACCTTTGCGAATCATGGCGGTCATCAAGCCCTCCAAAAGTATCTTGTTCTGCATGCACCCGCCGCTAAGGACTATCTCTTTTACGCCAGTCTCTTCAGAGAGTTTTTTTACAATAAGGCATAACGCCTCGACAAGCCATCTGTGAAATGATATCCCTATCAAGGGGAGCGGTACCGCATCTTTAAGGTCTTTTAATACTGATTTTACGATGGTTGAAAGGTCAAGCACCAGCATTCCATCCTTTTTCGAGATCTCCATGGGATAACTCCTAGACACCTTTTCATCTTTTGCCTCCCATGAGACGGTTTCCAGCTGCATCGCTGCCTGTCCTTCATAGTCGGCCGTGAGACAGACCCCAAGGATGGCGGCTATCGCATCAAAGAGCCTGCCGCAGCTTGAGGTGAGCGGGATGTTGACGCCGTTCATCATCATGGAGGTCAGGACCATTCTTTTTTCTTTTGAGATTATGGAGAGCCCGGGTAGAATGGCGTTCTCCAACCCATCTGGCCCAAAAGCGGAAAAGATGGCTGACATGGCCATGCGCCAGGGCTCTCTTGCGGCTGCATCCCCGCCCGGGAGCAGGAGATGACCGAGCCGCCCGAGACGTCTGAAACTATAAAGGTCTGCAAGCAGCACCTCCCCGCCCCAGATCGTCAGGTCAGGCCCGAGTCCCGCGCCGTCAAGGATGACCGATATGCATGGCCCTTCAAGGCCGTATTCAGCCATGACCGCTGTCGTATGGGCGTAGTGATGTTGTACAGGATAGACGGGGAGCCCAAGGCTCATAGCATAGCGCGTGCCAGGATAGTCGGGGTGCAGATCGCAGGCGACTGCCTCCGGTTCGATCTCGAACAGATCCTTTAAATGCCCGACTGCCTCTTCAAAGAAATCAATGCTCTCAGGGGTTTCGAGATCGCCTATGTGCTGACTTAAAACAGCGCCCCGGCCTTTTGAGAGACAGAATGTGCTCTTGAGAAACCCTCCCATAGCGATCATCCTAGGGTATTCAATGCTGAGCGTAACTGGCTCTGGGGCATAACCCCTCGAGCGCCTGATGACCCTTATCTTTCCCCCAATCTGCCTGACGACTGAGTCGTCAAGCCTGTTTACTATCTCTCTGTCGTGGATAAGAAAAAAATCCGCTATCCCTGAAAGTCTGATCAGTGCCTCGTTATTGTCTTTCGCAATAGGTTCGCCGCCCGGATTCCCGCTGGTAAGCACGATCACCCTTGGTGCATCCGGAAAGGTGAAGATCAGGTGATGAAGGGGGGTGTACGGCAGCATGACTCCCACTTCCCTTATCCCTGGTGCAAGGTTTAATGCAAGTCCGGCATCCATGCGCCTTTTGAGCAGCACTATGGGGCGTCTCGGAGAGGTAAGGGCCGCGGCTTCGATGGCGTCTATTTCACAGATCAGCCTTGCGGTTTCAAGATCGGCGGCCATCACGGCAAGGGGTTTTGACGGGCGTCTCTTCCTGACCCTCAGTTCGGCCACTGCCTCTTCGTTTGATGCATCGGCTGCAAGGTGAAAGCCGCCCAGGCCCTTTATGGCGACGATTTTCCCCTGTCTTAACGCCGCTGCCGCCTCCCTGATCGGGTCATCGGTTTCGATTTTTTCGCCGTCTTTGCCATGCCAACCAAGACCTGGACCGCATCGCCGGCAGGCATTTGGTTCGGCATGAAACCTCCTGTCCCCTGGACTATGGTATTCGTTTTGGCAGTCATCGCACATCTGAAAGGCCTTCATCGAGGTCCTTTCCCTGTCATACGGGACCGACTCTATGATCGAGTACCTCGGGCCGCAGTCAGTGCAATTTATAAAGGGATATCTGTAACGTCTGTCTTCCGGGTCAGAAAGCTCGTGCAGGCACATTGGGCAGGTTGCCACATCAGGTGGGATGTGTACAAATACATCCCTGATCTTTTCACTTTCCAGGATAACGAAATTTTTGTATTCCAACCCTGCCTTGAATGGTCTTGATTCGATACTAGCTATCTTTGCGAGGGACGGGGCCTTTTCAATGACCGCCTGGATAAAGGCAGAGAGTGCATCTTTTGTGGCCATCGCCCTAATGACCACGCCGTATCCGTTGTTCGCCACGGAACCGAGGATCCCGAACCTCTTTGCCAGTCTATAGACGAACGGCCTGAATCCAACCCCCTGGACCTGCCCCCTGACAAGGAACTCAACCGCTTCCCTGTCAGGGGTTTTAAGGCCGTCCTTTCTTTCTTCCATCACGCCTTTTTAGGTTTGAATTTGCTGCCGTTGAAGATAGATGAGATGAGGCCTTCCGGTCTTTCTATATCGTTCCAAATAGTGATATAGATGTGCGTCATGGTAAATATTATAAAATACCACATAAGAAAATAATGAACGAGACGCGCCTCCTGCTGGGTACCGAAGAGACTGATGCCCATGTGTTGAACGGCTAAGTTTTCAGGAAATAGCAGATAAAGTCCGGTCAATATCTGTACCAATGCAAGAAACAGCGTGATGATGTAAAAGAGCATAAAAAGGGCGTTATGCCCAAGCCTTTCCTCATGATAGTCTGTAAGATACAGATAATAAACAATGGTGCCGAATAAATTTTTGATATTTCTTGGGGTTACAGGTGCAGAGTCCAGAAAACGCTCTTGCTTATTGCCGAAGAAGAAGAGATATATCCTTACAACAATCGCACCGATAAATGCATATCCTGCAACAAAATGGATATACCTGGTTGAGGCCATGGGAAATGATGCGCCTAGTTCGTGCGAGTTCAACCATGGCTCATATATATAATAGCCACTGATTACAAGAATAACTATTGTAATGGCATAGGCCCAGTGAAACAGCCTTAAAAGTACGCCCCAAGCCTTCTTTTTTTCATATGTAGCGGTCGCCCTCATGGCCACCCCCTCGCATTATTTTGTGTTACATAAATAGCGCCTATCCATTCCATATTGTTCAACTGGTTCAACCTGGCTAGAGTACCTTGACCTTAGACATTTCGCCTCCGTCAGGATCAAGGACATGGATTGCACAGGCGATGCACGGATCAAAGGAATGAACGGTCCTCAAGAGTTCAAGGGGCTTTTCAGGCACAGCCACAGGGTTTCCGACCAGGGAGGCCTCATATGGCCCTGGATTGCCCCTTTCGTCCCTTGGGCCTGCATTCCAGGTCGATGGGACGACACACTGGTAATTCTTGATCTTGCCGTCTTGGATAATGATCCAGTGGGATAGCGCACCCCTCGGGGCCTCATGGAAACCGAAACCACGCTGCTCGCCCCTTGGAAAGGTGGGTGAATTAAATATGGCTACATCTCCGCGGTTTATATTATCTACCAGGAGCCCCCAGTGTTTTATAGCCAGGTCGCAGAGGACCGCCGCCCTTATCGCCCTTGCCAGATGGCGGCCTGGAGTGGAGTGCAGGACTTCAGGACCTATCTGGGCCCCTGCAAGGCTGCTAACCTTGGAAAGTGTGTCGTCAACATATTTTTTTGTGGGTTCATGACCAAGGGCATATCCGACGAGCACCTGGGCGAGCGGGCCCACCTGCATGGGTCTCCCTTGGAATCTCGGGGCCTTTATCCATGAATACTTACCGGTCAGGTCAAAATCCGTGTACTGTGGGAGCGTGTCCTCTTCAAATGGGGAGCGTGTCCAGTCGCCCTTATACCAGGAGTGCTTGATGCACTCAACTACGTTATCCCTGAAATACGGGTCTTTGAAGTTGGTAAAGGCCTTTACCGTCTTGAGGTCGCCGTCAAGTATGGTGCCGCCAGGCAGATCAAAGTGTTCTGCCTTGGTGTCAAGCGGCATGTCAGGAACGGCAAGGTAATTTGTGACCCCTGCGCCAAATTTGAACCAGTCTTTATAGAACGCACCTATGGCTGTCACATCAGGCAGATAGACTTTTTTTACAAATCCGGAGACCTCCTCAACGAGTTGTTTTATCCAGTAAAGGCGCTCCATGTTGAGTGTGGTTTCGTTATTGAGGTTTATGGCGGTCGTAACCCCGCCTACAGAGAGATTTTGTATGTGTGGATTCTTTCCGCCGAGGATCGCATAGGCCGAGTCGGCCTTTCTCTGGTAATCAAGGGCCTCAAGATAGTGTGATACAGCCATGAGGTTCGCCTCTGGTGGGAGCTGCATGGCGGGATGGCCCCAGTAGGCATTGGCGAACGGGCCGAGCTGCCCGCTCTCTACCAGGGCCCTTATCTTTTCTTGTACGGCCTTAAAGCGTTCAGGGCTGTTGCCTGGCCAGTCTGAGAGGCTCTCTGCAAGGGAGGCTGTCTTTTGGGGATCGGCCTTTAAGGCCGAGACTACATCCACCCAGTCAAGTGCGGACAGGACATAAAAGTGGACTATGTGGTCATGGAGGGCGTGGATAGCGAGGATCAGGTTTCTGATATATTGGGCATTCAATGGGATTTCAAGATTAAGCGCGTTTTCGACCGCCCTTACACTCGCTATGGCATGAACCGTGGTGCACACGCCGCATATGCGTTGTGTAAATACCCAGGCGTCACGAGGGTCCCTGCCTTGGAGTATCACCTCGATGCCGCGCCACATCTGTCCTGACGACCAGGCGTCTTTGATCACGCCGCCTTCCACCTCGGCGTCTATCCTCAGGTGCCCCTCTATCCTCGTTATCGGATCAACCGTTATGCGCTGGGCCATCTCATCTCTCCTTTTTTATATCTTCCGGCTTCTGTGCGGCCTTGGCCTTGGCGAGCTTCTTCCCTATTCCGACTGCGGCATGTATACCTATGGCCGCTGCGGTGACACCGAGTATCTTCTTGCCGGCCGATTCGGCCCCTATCACCGCACCCTTTCCGGCAGGGATCTTTACGTTGGGCAGTCTCTCATAAAACGGTGTCATGGTATCCCAAAACCTGGGCTCGGTGCATCCGACACAGCCATGTCCTGCCGAGACCGGCCAGACCTCGACGTCATTAAAGCGCACTGCCGGGCAGTTTGAAAAGGTCTCGGGGCCCTTGCAGCCCACCTTGTAAAGGCAATAGCCCTCAAGATGCCCATCATCTCCGAAGTGCTCGGCATAGCGGCCTTCGTCAAAATGGGCGCGTCTCTCGCATTGGTCGTGGATCTTCCTGCCGTAGGCGAAGAGTGGCCTTCCAAGTTGGTCTGTGGCCGGCAGACGCTTGAAGGTAAGGAAATTGAGGACTGTTCCGAGAAAACTTATCGGGTTCGGCGGGCAGCCCGAGATGTTTATGATGGGTTTGCCGTGGATGATGTCTCTCACACCTACGGCCCCGGTCGGGTTGGGGCTGGCCGCTTGGATGCCGCCAAATGTGGCGCAGGTCCCGATGGCGATTATCGCCGCCGATCTCGGCGCTACGTCTTTAAGGATGGAAATGGCGGTACGGCCGCCTATCTTGCAATAAACACCACCATCTTTGGTCGGAATACCACCTTCAACCACGCAGATAAACTTCCCGTCATATTTCTTTATAGTCTCGTCAAGGACGTCTTCAGCCTGTTTCCCGGCAGCGGCCATGACCGTCTCATGGTAGTCGAGTGAGATGAGATTCAGGATCAGCCTGCCTATGTCCGGATGAGACGCCCTGAGCAAGGCCTCCGTGCAGCCGGTGCACTCCTGGAAATGGAGCCAGACAACAGGCGGCCTCTGAGGAGAGGACGCCGCCTCTACAAGATGCGGCACCATTTCATCTGAGAGTCCAAGGGCCGCGGCTGCCATGACGCAACCCTTCAGAAACCCTCTTCGCGTAAGCCTCGGATCGATATCCGCTAGATGCAGATTTCGTGACATGAGCCCTCCTCTCATAAAAAAACGGTTTTGATAATTATTCGGCCCCTCTAAATATCAGATCTTATCAAGTCGGGTAATTGCCTTTGAATTGATTTGAATTGAGCCTTTAATGAAAAATTATCCCCCTTTTTTTAACCTTGTCAAGAAAAATAATTATTTTATAAAGATTCAGATCCGCCCCTCTATGAAATCGCACAATGCCCGGATATCATGGATTTCGAAGACCTTGACGTCCCTAGTTTCTTCGATTTCAGGGTTGTCGGTCACAACCGCTATTACACCGGTTACCATACCCTTCAACGCTCCTTCGTTCGAAACCCCTTTTCTCGCGACCTCTATCTTTGGGATCGCTGGGTCGTATTTAAAGCCTTCGCCCAACACGACGTCGAATACCTCACAGCCGCCCATCGTTGCACCAGTACCGCTATCCACCGTATCTCTTTCAAGGTGAACCATGCCCTTCGGGGTCATGACCGTGACCCTCTTCGCTCCGGCTTTAAGGAGTAATGCGCTGTCCGTCCCAGAGGCATTCATGTCCAGGAGCGTGTGTTTCGTGTGTTTCACTACCGCGACCTTTCGGCCTCTTCTTGAAAGTTCCTTGATCACGGCACAAAGGATCGTGGTCTTGCCGGCGTTGTGCCAGCCGATAAAGGTGATGTCAGGCATCATCTTAGCGTCGTCCTCCGATCAAAATGAATCTGAAATCGCCGATAGAAGTTGTCATCTTCTTGCAATTTGCAATTCCCATCGCTCTTCCCCTCTGATAGCCCCATCAGGGGTAAAGAGGATTATCAGCTCTGTCGTCAAATCAGTCAAATCATGAGATGAAATTTATCTACTACCAGATTTCTTATGTATTGATATATTTAATTCCTACGTCAAGCAAGGATATCCGATGGACGGGCGTTGGTTTGATGGATTGAACCAGGCGCAGCTCTCCGCTGTGACCTTCAATGAAGGGCCGCTTCTCGTGATAGCCGGCCCTGGGGCCGGCAAGACCAGGTTGCTCGCCCATAAGATTGTATACCTCATAACTGAACTTGGGGTGAGGCCTGATCAAATACTTGCCGTAACTTTCACAAACAAGGCCGCAAGAGAGATCAGGAACCGTGTAGGCTTGCTTCTGGCCCATCAGACAGATGCAGGTTCTGCCGCAGACAATTCCCTACCGAGGCTCTGTACCTTTCATTCGTGGGCCCTGGGTTTCCTGAGAGAGGAATTCGGGGCAGCTGCAGCAAGGCCTGTTGGTGAAGATGAGGCCTTTGAGGTCTTTGAAGAGGCTGCGGCTGCAGCCAGGTTCAGCACAGCCGGGCTCAGGGGGCTCTTCGAGGAGGTTATGAGGGCTAAGGAGGCCTATCCCCCCCGATCTTTTGATGATAGGCGGTTAAGCGATGCGCTGATCGTCTATGAAGCTGCTATGCGCCAAATGGGGTTTTGGGACTATGCCGATCTCTTAGTTGAGTCTTTGCAGCTGCTTAAGCTGCCTGAGATAAGGTGGCGATTCAGGGAAAAGACCCGTTTCATACTTGTGGATGAATTTCAAGATATAAACGCGGTTCAATATGCCATTGTTAAAGAGATGGCCTGTCGCCCGGATGATAACGCCGGCGACTGCCCGAAGATTACGGCAATAGGCGACCCGAAACAGGCGATTTATGGTTTCAGGGGAGCGGATCCAGCCTTCATCGATATGTTTTTAAAGGATTTTGGCGTCCAAAAGACCATAACCCTTGATATCTCCTACAGATGCCCTCAAACCATCCTCGATGCTGCTGCATGTGTGATAGGAGGGTCTGTGCCGGTGCTCAGATCGGCCAAGGGCGATGGACCGAAATTGGTCCTCAAGACTTTTAAGGATGATATATCGGAGGCCAAATGGATAGCAAGGACTATTGAGGCCATGACAGGGGCTGTAAGCCTGGATTCGATAAATATGTCCATCGGAGCAGGCCAGATGAGGAGCCTTTCCGATGTTGCGGTGTTGTTCAGGGTTAACGCCCTTTCTGATGCAGTAGCCAGGGCTTTGAAAGAAAGGGGTATACCTTATAAATTCAAGGCCATGTCCGATGCCCCTGAGATAGGACGGGCTGATGTCAAGACCATTGCAGAGATATGGGAAGAGGCCGAAGGGGTATCTCTGCTCTCCATGCATGCATCAAAAGGCCTGGAATTCCCGATTGTTTTTATAATTGGTTGTGAAGAAGGTGTGCTTCCCTGGAGGAATGGGGATGTGGCCGAGGAAGAAAGGCTATTTTATGTTGGGATCACAAGGTCCTCAGAGAGGCTCTTTCTCTGTATCTCAGGGGAGCGTGCCCTGTATGCGAGGGGGGACAGGCTTATCCCGAGCCGTTTCTTATCCAGGATATCCGGCGGGCTTTTTGCGGAGCAAGAGCAAGGGAAAGACAGACCCAAAAAGGCCAGACGCCCCAGGCAAAAGGATCTTTTTTAGCCGTATCCACGTTTCTTATCTGGCCACCACAAATGCGCCAGGGGTGATAGTCCTTGAGGCCTTCGCCTCAAATATCTTCGCCTCATTGTAGTCATTTGCTGCAAAGATCTGCACCCTGTAGAAGACCTGGCCACCCACCATCCCGGTGGTTATTGTTACGTCTTTGTATGTGCCCTCAAGCCTTCGTTTCATATTCAGGGCGTTCGCCTGGTCGAGGAATGCCCCTACTTGGACATAGAAGACGCCCTTCTTGAAGTCGGGATGTTTTTTGAATTTTATAACGCCGCCGGAGGTGACGCTCCCTTCGCCAAGGGCCTCAACCCTGACCCTTGCCGTTCCGGTCCCTACAATACTGAGTATCTTTGCTGTGCCGTAACTGAGATCGATTATCCTATCCTTTACGAATGGACCTCTGTCGTTGATCCTGGCTATGACTTCTTTCCCGTTTTCAAGGTTTGTGACCCTTACATATGTATTGATCGGGAGTATCTTATGTGCAGCTGAGATATCGTACATGTTATATGTTTCGCCGCATGCGGTGGGCTTTCCATGAAAGTTGGGGCCATACCAGGATGCATAGCCTTCTTCTACAAAGCCCTCCGCCGAAGGTAGCGGGTAGTATGTGTGACCGTTTATTGTGTAAGGACGTTGTGTTGCAGGGACTTTTGCAGGCGGTGCATATCTTTGCCTGCCACCGACCTGCGGTGGAATATAGGTATATGTTTCAGGCGGCGGGGTTGTTTTTGCGCAACCTGCAAGGATAGATATAAGACATATGAGGACAAGGGCCGAATCGGATCGTCTAAAATTTTTCTTCAAACGAACGCCGTCCTCCAAGAAAAGGCTTTCTTTTTTTTCGGTTTTCGGTCATAAATACAAACGCTATGAAGATGGACTTAAAAAAAAATGGACTTTATCTTGATTACAACGCCACGACACCCATTGCAACCCCTGTTATCGAAGCGATTAACCACGCACTGAAAGATCTCTGGGGGAATCCAAGTAGCATCCATGGACTTGGCAGGGCTGCAAAGGAAGGTATAGAGGCGGCGAGGGCCAAGGTGGCTTCATTGATAAATGCAAGGCCTGAGGAGGTCTTTTTCACCAGCGGTGGCACAGAGTCCAACAATACGGTCATCTTAGGTGCGGCGAGGGCTGGTTCGCATGAAAAGAGGCACATCATAACCACTCAGATCGAACACCCATCGGTCCTGAACCCGGCTATTCACCTGATGGAAGAGGGATGGGACGTGTCATTCATAAGGGTGGACAGCCTTGGTCTTGTCGATCCGTCGGACATAAAGAAGGCCTTAAGACCCAATACGGCTATGGTCTCGGTTATGCTCGCCAACAATGAAACCGGCGCGGTTCAGCCTCTTGCCGAGATCGCAGGAATAGCGCATGAGTACGGTGTACCGGTGCATACAGATGCAGCCCAGGCGGTTGGCAAGATACCTGTGGATGTGCAGATGCTTGGCGTTGACTATCTCACTATAGCAGGGCATAAACTTTACGCACCTAAGGGCATAGGGGCCCTGTTTGTAAAGGATGGGGCGCCTTTTGATCAGATCATCTTTGGTGCAGGTCAGGAGATGGGGCGGAGGCCTGGAACTGAGCCGACACCCCTTGCCGTAGGTCTGGGCGCAGCCAGTGTCTTTGTGCAAGATGGTCTTGAAGATGAGATGAAACGTCAGTCTGAACTTAGGGAAAGGCTGTACGACGGCATATTATCCCTTGGGCGTCAGATAATAAGACACGGTCAGGTTGACAAGACACTACCGAATACCCTGAATATCAGCTTCGTCGGATTGAGCGGCGCCCGGATACTCCAGACGGCGCCGGGACTGATGGCATCTACCGGTGCCGCATGTCATGCAGGCTCGGCAGTAGTCTCGCACGTCCTTTCCGCGATGGGTGTAGAAAAGACCGTCGCCATGGGTGCCATACGTTTTTCGCTTGGGAGGTTCACGACGGACAGAGAAATAGACGACGCCGTATTTGCTATCAAAGAGGCCTTGAACCGCCTTAATTAAAGGAACAATCCATGAAATTCATCGATCTAAACAGACAATATGAGGCATATAAAGGCGAGATAGACGAGGCGGTCCACAGCGTCCTTGAAAGCGGCCAGTTTATCCTTGGTGAGGTGGTGGAAAGGCTTGAGGCCGTTCTTGCCGGATACGTAGGGGTACGCCATGCAATCGGCGTGAGCTCTGGTACCGATGCCCTTGTTTTGGCACTTATGGCCTGTGGCGTCGGTCCTGGGGATGAGGTCGTCACGACGCCTTTTTCATTCATAGCGACCGCAGAGGCCATAAGTCTTGTAGGCGCAAGGCCGGTATTTGTCGATATCGACCCTATTACCTACAATATGGATCCGCAGGCCTTTAAAAAGATATTGGATGCCAGATCGCGCAGCGGGTCAATGCCTCGTTGCGTCATCCCTGTAAGTCTGTTCGGCCAATGTCCTGATATGGATGAAATAAATGACATTGCAAAGACTTATGGCCTGCATGTAATAGAAGATGCCTGCCAATCCTTCGGCGCCCGCTATAAAGGTCGCATGTCCTGTGCCGTATCAGAGATTGGCGTTACGTCCTTTTTTCCATCCAAGCCCCTTGGTGCCTATGGAGATGGCGGGATGCTCTTTACGGATGACGACGAGATTGCAAGGATGTGTATTTCGCTCCGAGTGCATGGGCAAAGCAGGCGTTATATACATGAAAAAATAGGTCTAAACGCCCGTCTGGATGCAATTCAGGCCGCTATACTTCTGGTAAAGTTCAGTCATCTCGAGGAAGAATTGAAAAAGAGGGAGGAGGCTGCCGGATTTTATACCGAAGGGCTCAAAGAGATCATGCCTTATATAACGCCTCCAAAGGTTGCAGGAGGCAGGACCTGCGTCTTTGCCCAGTACACCGTTCGGGTAAAGGGAAACTTAAGGGACGAAGTGGCCAGGTTCCTAGAGGTGCATGGCGTGCCGACCGCTGTCCATTATCCAAGACCAATTCATCTCCAACCTGCCTTCAAGTATATAGGGCTGCCTCAAGGACCTTTCCCGCATGCCGAAGAGGCTTCTAGAGAGGTGCTCTCTCTTCCTATGCACCCATTCATAAAAAGAGAGGAGCAGGAGACAGTGCTTGCTGCCCTCAGAGAGGCCTTAAGCAGCCTTGTTTTGTAAAAAGGGCGCTGCTATAGTCAGTATCAAAAACAGACAAGGAGTTTTTGCATGATCGAACGTTATTCAAGGCCCAGGATGGCGGCGCTTTGGAGCCAAGAAAACAGATACAAGACATGGCTTGAGGTTGAGGTATTGGCGGCTGAGGCCTGGGCGGAGATTGGGGTTGTTCCTGGGGAGGCGGCTAAGGAGATAAGGGAAAAGGCGGCTTTTGACCCAAAGCGGATTGAGGAGATCGAGAACGAGACCAGGCACGATGTCATAGCATTTTTGACTAATGTAGCTGAATATGTCGGTCCGGCTGGGCGTTATCTCCATTTGGGACTTACATCATCCGACATGCTCGATACAGCTTCAGCAGTTATCTATCGGCAGGCACTCAACATAATAATCGAAGACTTGGACCTCCTTATGGAGGCCATAAAAAGGCGCGCTATCGAACACAAATATACAGTTATGATAGGCAGATCCCACGGTATTCACGCCGAGCCTATCACCTTTGGGCTGAAGCTTGCGATCTGGTATGATGAAATGGTGCGGAATAGAAGGCGCCTTGAGAATGCCAGGGATGTTATCTCCTTCGGCAAGCTGTCGGGGGCGGTCGGCACCTTTGCAAATATTGATCCAAGGGTAGAGGCATATGTGTGTGAACGTCTCGGTCTGACACCTGCCCCGGCCTCGAATCAGATAATCCAAAGAGATAGGTATGCCGAGGTCTTCTGTGCCCTGGCCATACTTGCAAGTTCAGTTGAAAAGATGGCGACAGAGATACGCCATCTTCAGCGTACCGAGGTCCTTGAGGCCGAAGAATATTTCAGCAAGGGTCAAAAAGGTTCCTCGGCTATGCCCCACAAGAGAAATCCTATTCTTTCTGAAAACCTCTGCGGCCTTGCGCGTCTTGTCCGTTCCTACGCCTTGCCGGCGCTTGAAGATGTAGCCCTCTGGCATGAAAGGGACATCAGTCATTCCTCTGTCGAGCGGGTCATAGGCCCTGATGCATTCATTACGGCAGACTTCATGCTTGGCCGCATGACTGGTTTGATAGAAAAACTAGTGGTCTATCCGGAGAATATGCAGAAGAACCTTGATCTTCTGAAAGGCCTCATCTTCTCGCAAAGGGTTATGCTCGCCCTGGTCGAAAAGGGGATGGGCAGGGAAGAGGCCTACAAGGTCGTTCAGGCGCAGGCGATGGAGGTGTGGGCAGGTAGGGTTGAGTTCAAAGAGCTTCTTCTGAAAGACGACATGGTTTTAAAATATCTGGCACCGTCTGAGATAGAGGCCCTTTTTGACCTGGGCTATCATACAAAACACGTTGACGACATATTTGGCCGCGTATTCGGGGAAATAACATGAAGGACGAAAGAGAAAGGCTTTTGGAGATAATTGTTAGACATTCATATAAAGAGGGTATATTCAAACTTACATCCGGAAAGGAGAGTGCTTTTTATATAGATTGCAAACAGACGACCCTTTCGCCTGAAGGGGCGTATCTCTGCGGCAGGCTCATGTTCAGGCATATCGCAGGTTCAAAACCACCGATTTGTGGGGTCGGCGGCATGACCCTTGGGGCCGATCCACTCGTAACCGCGGTCTCGTTGGTGAGCTTTCTTGAGAAAAGACCCATCCCGGCCTTTATCATCCGCAAAGAGCCAAAGGGGCACGGGACTGGGTCATGGATAGAAGGCAAGGCCAACATACCCAGGGGTTCTATGGTGGCCCTGGTGGAAGATGTGGTAACAACAGGCGGTACGCTGATAAAGGCCATTGAAAGGACGCGCGGAGAGGGTTATGAAATCGGACAGGTTATAGCCATAATCGACAGGGAGGAAGGGGGCAGGGAGGCCCTTTTAAGGCTAGGTTTCAAGCTTTTATCCCTGTTCAACCGCAAAGAAATCATCGATGCAGCAAGGTCGATGAAATAATTTGTTAAATCCAGCGATTTGTCATTCGTTGGAGATAAAAATTATACGAGGTGGAACCTATGAAAGAAAAGGTCAAGGCTGCAATGGATAAGGTGCGCCCAATGCTTCAAAGAGACGGTGGTGATGTAGAGCTTGTAGAGATAGATGAGGCAAGTGGAGTGGTAAAAGTGAGGCTCACAGGGGCATGTAAGGGCTGCCCGATGAGCCAGATGACGCTCAAGGCCGGAATAGAGCGTTTCCTTAAGGGCGAGGTGCCTGAGATATCATCGGTTCAGGCCGTTTAGGCCTAGCGGTGATGGGGCAAGCTGGCCATGGGCAGTGTCCTTTTAGGGCCGTTCTTAAGGAGTAAATTTTGCCGAGTGATAGGTGAAGGTTAAACCCTTGTTTTGTCGGTCTGTATAAGCGTGAGTTTGAAATGGCTTATTCTGGTGTCCAAAAGAAACTGTTGAAGCAACTCCCCAAGGTGGACATGTTGATGGATGATTTGCCTGTCGGCGCACCGCACGGTCTGAAACTGAGGGCGGCGAGGGAGACGGCTGCAAGCCTTAGAGAGGTTATTCTTGCAGGAGGTTTTACAGACGGGCAGGACATCCTTGATCCGGAACATATAAAACGGCTCCTGTATTTAAAATTCGATGCACTAAATAGGCCATCTCTTCGTCCGGTTGTAAACGCCACAGGCGTGGTCGTGCATACAAATCTAGGTAGATCGCTCCTGCCGCGGTGCATATTCAAAGATCTCCTTGAAATAGCTGGCCGTTATTCAAATCTAGAATATAATCTCGACAGCGGCGGGCGTGGAAATAGATACAGCCATGTGGAAGACCTGCTCTGTGAATTGACAGGGGCTGAGGCCGCTCTCGTTGTAAACAACAACGCGGCAGCGGTATTGATCATCCTTGAAACGCTTGCCAAGGGAAAGGAAGTGGTCGTCTCCAGAGGGGAACTGGTGGAGATAGGCGGTTCTTTCAGGATCCCTGATGTCATGTCCAGAAGCGGGGCCATCTTAAAAGAGGTCGGTACGACCAATAAGACCCACCTTAAGGACTACGAATCAGCCATAGGGCCGGACACGGCTTTGCTGTTGAAGGTCCACCAGAGCAATTTCAGCATCATCGGCTTTACAAAATCTGTTCCAATTACTGAGTTAACTGAGCTTGGCAGTAGATGCGGGATCTCGGTCTATGAAGACCTCGGGAGCGGCGTCTTGATAGACCTTTCACGATACGGACTCATGCACGAACCAACCGTTCAGGAGGCGCTTAAGGCCGGTGTATCTGTGGTGAGCTTCAGCGGGGATAAGCTCCTTGGAGGCCCGCAGGCCGGGATCATCGTAGGCAGGAAGGAAATAATAGAGAAGATAAAGGCGAATCCGTTGAATAGGGCGGTAAGGATAGATAAGCTCACGCTTTGCGCCCTTGAAGGCGTTTTAAGGCTCTATCGTGACCCAGAAAAGGCCGTAAAGACTATTCCAACACTTGATTTTCTTACCCAAGACCTGCGTGCGATACAGACCAGGGCAAAAAGGCTCCTTGCCAGCCTGAAGGCACTGAAGATAGACGGCCTTGGTTTGGGCTTGAAGGAGACTATTTCAATGGCCGGTGGAGGGTCGCTACCGCTTGAAAGGCTGAGGTCTGTGGCGGTGACAGTCAAGACTTCGATGGGCCTTGCCTCAATTGCGGATATGGAGAGGCTTTTGAGAAAAAACGACCCGCCTGTCATTGTGCGGACGGAAGACGATGCCATACTCATGGATGCAAGGACCATCCTGCCCGATGACATTCCTATCATAACAACTGCTGTCAGCAAGGCATGCTGCGCAGCGGCGGATGATGTGCCGTTAGGTGTAGCCGAGGCTTAGAAGATCCAAAGGCTGAAAAGGGGTGATGTACAATGGACATACCCATGGGAGGCCGGTCATGATCTCCGGCCATGATTTTGCATGTCTTGCCCCCTTACTTATTGAGGAACTCAAGACAAAATTTCCATTTGCCAGCGGAAGGGCCGTTGTCATACAGTTAGATGCAGATTGCCCATATGACGAGGCGTTGAATGTCGAGGCCCTTTCCGGACGACAGCTTTCAAGGGCCAGGGAGGCCATTGAAAAGGCCGATGCCTTTTTGGACAGGGTGGGGCTCAAGATGTTCATCCCTGTACCGTGTGAAGGTCGGCTATCAGGCCTTTTGGTCCTTTCCGGGATACCAAGGGCGGTCGGCCCTGAAGAAGACGGGCGTATCCTGTCTCTTTTGAAGGCATATGCCAAGGAAAGGATGAGGACGCTTCGTATCGAGACCTCGATCGCCCCTCCCGGGGAGCCGCCGCAATACCTCGTCTTATTTCTCAAACACCTGTTTCAGTCTGAGAAGGAGGCGGAGTCGTCGTTTTTGCATCTAGTATGGGCAAAGACCCATAGAAGTGTGGGCAGGTCTTCTCGGTCCAGAAAGGCCAACGCCGGAAAGATATACGACAAAGAAGCCATACTTGGGCTTTGCGCCAGGGTTTGGACTGATTCGACGTTTGAGTGGGCGGGGGGCAACCGTTATGAGGCCTGGATATGCCTGCCTCACATGGATGGTTCAAAATTGTCCCTTGGGTTGAGAGATATTGTAGCCAAGGGGAGGGGGTTGGGCCTCTTTTTCTTTAACGTTTATGGGCATAGCTTTGCCGGCGGGACCGACCCTCAGCTGTGTCTGGAGCATATCAAGGAGACCGAGGCGGCTGCCGAGGCACTCGGTATATCGGTTATCTCTTCCAGAGATCTTGAGATCTTTAAAAAAAGGATAGGGATACAGGATGTCACCGGATGTCTCGCCATCGCAAGCGATATCTGTAGAAAGGCGAGGAACACCATAGTGGCGTTTGCAAGGCCTGTATCTCAGCGCCTAAAAGACGTGCATACGGAAGGGCTTGAATTTATAGAGGCAGGGCCTGACAGTGTATTTATCATTCAAAAATCGTCTGATTCGGATCAACATCAGGCCATCACTAAGGATTTGGCAGACAGGCTCCTGAAGCCTAACTTGTTAAAGAACGGCGTGTCTATTACGCTTGGTGTGTATAAAGTCAGCAGCAGGGCCACCTCGCCGTTGCCAGCTTTATATGCCTATTTGCATGCCGTCCTTCTTGGTCAAGGGACATCAGCTGTATTCGACGCCGTGACGTTAAATGTGTGGGGTGATGAACTCTTTTCGTGGGGTGACCTCGTTGGCGCATGCAGGGCTTATAGAGAAGGGCTCAAGATGGATCCCTCAAGCTCCAACTTGTTGAACAGCCTCGGCGTATCCCTTGCAAGGCTTGGGAAGATCAAGGAGGCCTCGGATGCCTTTTCAAGGGCCATAAAGTCTTCTCCAGATGAGTTCATGGCATACTACAACCTTGGTGGATTACTCCTTGACATGGGTAGGGCCGAAGAGGCCGAAGAGGCCCTTGGTGAGGCTTATAGACTTAAACCGGATGATATACGGACGGCTGTGCGGTTTGCAGAGGTCCTGCTTGACGCCGGCAAGACGGATGAGGCCGAAAGGGTGCTCAGACCGTTTACCAATATTTATGCGCGGCAGATAGGACAGGAGGACATCCCGGCCGCTGTGTTTAGGGTCATTGGCAGGATGGCTTATAACAGGCAGGGCGGATGGCGGAAGGCGAAAGAGGCATGGTCTGAGGCGGTGAAGCGCAATCCGGCAGATATTCAATCCCTTGCCTTTCTTGCCTTTGGTTATCTCGAAGTGGAAGGCGACAAGGATACAGCCAGGCGTTTTCTGAGACAGGTAAAGGCCGTTGATATCGGCGGTCGTCAGATGAAGAGGCTTATATCTACCATAGAAAAGGGGATTATAGATGCATCCATAGTGAAAAGATAAACTGATCAGAGATATGGCTGATATCATGTCTATACATTAGATATTTGACAGCAAGATTTAGCACAATTTTTAATATTTCAATTTCAATAAAATATTTTCTTATTTCTTTCATATTTTTTCCATTTTTACCGCGCATATTTATTTCCAAAAAACAGGAAATAATCAGACTAAAGCTCTGAAGAATACTTGCAAGGCATTAATAGGTAAAAATTATATTAAATATTATTAAAAAAGATAATATATTAAAAAGATAATAAAGGAGGAAGAATATTGAAAAAACAATTAAAAAAGAAGTTCGTCGTTACAACATTGACTGTTGTACTGCTTATAGTAGGTGTCTTATTGATTGCAGATAATACCAAAAGTATAAATGATAGGCCACTAGGAATTTCGGCAAAAGATGTACAGCAATTTGATATGTATAATGGGCAATACCAATACTTTGTAAAATGGTTGCAAGATCTTGATTTCAGCGGCAGCCGACAACTCAGGATAAATGCCCTTGCTCAGACAAGAGATCAAGACAATAGTCCATTCTGGAAACAGCTTGCCGATGATGACGAACTCGAGAGAATCGAGGACGAGCTCGACAAGATCCGCAAAGAAAAACGATATACAACGGCTACTACAACTTGCTGAAAATGCGGGGGATGTCGCTCTTTATGGGTTACAATACCGTATATTTCGAATAAATTATAGAGCGACATCGATTCGCGCCTACTGCTACCCCGCGGTGCCAGGTTCGGTGTAGGTCAATGCGAATACCGTATCAATCAGCCAGCGACGGAACGACTCATTGTCGCTAAACTGCTTAAACAGCTCGGTGTCATCCTTGAGTAGGGCGGTGATGACCCGAGCAAGGGCCCTGTCGTGCTCGATACGGGCATTCTGCTTGTCAGAATACTTACATGCGTTCTGGTAGGCGGTGTCGGCCGCTACGCGTGCAGGAATCTCCTCGGTGATCAGCCTGCGCACCCGGTCGGCGTCGGTCCAGGGTATGTTGCCGAAAAGATCGTTGAAGGCTTTGATGATATTGGAAAGGCGGTCGAGTTCCGGTTCGGTCTTGTGCC
>NZ_JBMFRG010000030.1:7013-25058 GCF_049968175.1 Dissulfurimicrobium sp. | reverse complement strand
TCGGTTGTTAGAACCTTCACGATGCCCGCCATTCACAAAGACATGCTCGAGCGGAGGCAGGCGGTTCGGGCCATACTGCCGCAATGGAATCAGCGGCGTATCCGAATAGCAAAGGTCGTTGCTGAAACGGATAATTTCTGGCATACAGCGGAAGTGCTCACGCAGGGTGATCCGCTGGGTTCCATACCGAAGTTTTCCGTGATCGAAGAGGCTGCTCTCAATATCGAAGGACGACTTGAACTGGAAATCATAAAGGAAGTCCTCCATCAGGCGATGCACCGGATCGCGGGGCAAACCCACAGCGTCTGGGCTGATCTGCTTGTCATCGCCAACGATCACTATCTTCTTTCCCAGATAGAACAAGGGGAGGGCTTCGAAGCCACATTGCGAAGCCTCGTCAACAATAATCACATCGAACATACCGGGCGCGGGAGACACCGTGTCCCAAACGCGATGGAGCGGCATTACCCAGGCCGGAACCGCCTCGCGGCATTTATTCAAATGTCCTTGCGCTTCACGTCGGTGACGCGGCGCGTGCTTTCCCGTCCCTTTGCCAAGTCTCCGCATGGACTGTTGCCAGGCTTCCATGTGACGGCGATGGTCTTCCTTGAGCCGCGAGAAACAGAACGACCAGGCGTGAAGCGCGGCAAGCTTCGCTATAATGTTGTTGATCTCATCCTCGATTTGTTTGGCGCGTTTGGCAAGCGCTGGAACGTCTTCCTGCCGGATGTAATCCTCGAGCCAGTACCGCGCCTGGGCCCAATGCCAGGCGTCATTGATATGCTGGACTCGCTCCTCCCAATAAGGATCGTTGCAGGTTTGTTCCAAGGATTTTGTGAACTGCGGGAGCAAACGGCGCAAATCTGACAGATCCTCGTCCATTTTCTGAAGGCACTGACGCTCATTTGTCAAATCTTGAATCGTATTCACGCATCGTGCGAACTTTTCCACGTCGCGGCTGTGCACGGCGCTCAGCAAATCGTTTGTCACCGGATGCGTGTCGCCACTGGCAGCCATGAGTGAGATCGTGGTCTCAATACTCTGAATTTCCTCGATGGCGCGCCGCTTGCGGATACGGGCCAATGCAAGGCGACACGAGGAGATAACCCTTTCAATCTGGGATTCGTCGGCCCATACGGGTTCGCCCATGCCTGAACATTGTTTTATCGCTTCTTGGCATTTGGCAATGAGTTCCTCAAGCGCCAGGGCGTTTTTGAGCGCATCGCACAATGACTTGAGGGCGGTCAGTTGGAGAGTGTACGGCCCTTCAACCTTTTCACTTCGCCCATTCCAGAACCCCCACGCCTTCTCGCATTCAATGCGAACGTACAGTGCCTCGGCAAGAGTTGAGAAATGTTCGACCGTGGAGCATGGGCGGCCGCCAATCTTCACGGCCTTGATAACGTATAACCGCTCTTTCACCGGTTTAGGCCGAAACAACCCCCAACCCAGTTTCCCGCCGTTCTCCATGTGCTCTTTCAGTTTCCCGCCGTCTTCATACAAGGATCTGATATCGGTAGTGTCCGGGAATTCGATTCGGGTCTCGTCAGCGACCGCAACGAGTGCTTCGATTGACGCAATAACGTCTCGTGTAACACGGAAAAGCTCATGCCACAGGGACGAATTACCGCCCAGAATATCGCGCAAGGCATCGATCATCCATGAATGCGGCGTTGCGAGGAGTCTCCTGCGAGTGTCACGGAACGTTGAGAAAGCGTTAAGGATCGCCTCGATGGCCAGAGGATTGTTTCGTTCCAAAAGATTGGCGATATGTTCATCGGCCCCGCGAGCCGAGTTTTGCTCTTCTTCAGTCGCGCTGGTTTCATTCCCTACGAGTTTGGCAAATTGCTCAGGGGATGGCAACTCCTCAGGCCATGCAAGGCCCAATTCCTGGCGCTTCTCTGGCGTGAATTGGCGCAAAGCCGAGAGAACGCTTCGCAAAGTGTCTGTGGAGATCTGACACGTCTTGTCTAAAGGAACGGAATCCGCGAACCATTCGTAGTCGGTGCGATCCTGGTTCACAGCTTCAGCGATTCTCGCCGCCGTCCCTCGATAGGCTCCCTCCGCGACGGACTGCGTATGAGTCTCGGACTCCCTGATGTCGCGGAGCCGGCGGTTGACCTTGGCCTTCTCTTCACGGAGATTCTGAAGGCGCTCTTCAAGTCCCGTGCGCTCTCGCCCGGCGCGATCTTCGTTCCACTCCTCATTCTTGCGGAGAATGCCGCCAACGCTGGATTCGAGAGAGCGGCGTTCTCCAAGTCCGCTACCAAGCAGATTGATGCAAAGAGGCCGTAACTCAACAGGCACAAGTCCTTCAAGAACCTGAAGAGCGCGAGGCGTCTTCGCCGTGATCAGCGTTCGCTGTCCTGTGGCAAGCAGATGGCAAATCAGATTGGCGATGGTATGAGATTTCCCAGTGCCGGGCGGCCCTTGGACCAGCACACCGCTTGCCGCTCGAATCTTGTCAACAATCAGGCGCTGCTCATCGTTGGATGGCTTTGGGAAGAAGATTTCACTATCGAACGGGACGTTGGCCTCCTCCGGGCCATCGCCCGTTGCGCGATCGTTATTCGGGCGAATCTCCGCAAGGTCCGCAAATTCACAGGGAACGTCTTCCCCGTTTTCTATCTGCTCCTTGATCCGTTTCAAGGTTTCGGCAAGACCTTTGGCGGAACGTTTTCGCAGAATCAAGGCGGGGGCGTATTCTACGATGGGCTTTGCCGAGGCGCGGATGTTCTTGGCTTCAAGAGCACCCTCATAATCGCCCTGTGAGTTGATCGAATGCACCAGGGCCTGAAGGACGCCTTCGACACAACCCTTTTCCCACGGATCGTCTTCGGCCGCAGCCAGTGACGCCTTTGCGGTTTCCTCCGCGCGCGCCGGTTGCTCCTCGATGTCCAGCATATCGAGTTCAGGGCGCAGCTTGGCACCCTCGGTGTGGGGACGGACGGTGAATTTCCCCAGGCGGGCTTCAAACTCCAGAATGGCGTCGGCGACAACCAAATGACGTCGGGCGCGCTGCCCGGTGGGTGTTTGCCATGTCAGCAATCCCAAACCGAGCACCAGTTCGTATTCCTCGCCGAGCCGGAGCTGTTCTTGATGGATGGCAAAGAGAGAGGAATAGACCTTGTGGACCTTTTCCCATGCATTGTGCTCTTCCGTCCAGGGCAACCATTTGTCTTCGACATAGCGATTCCATGCTTGTTGAACCTCGGGATGATCCTCAAGGCGTTCAGTATGCGGGATGGTTTCCGGCTGATCCGATCCCTCGCGCCAATCAGGATTCTGGATTTGCCGCTGGATTTCCGGGAAGAGTCCGGGCAGGTCGTTCTTGTTGCGGAGCGCCTCTTGGTTCACCCAGTCTTTGCATTGAGCAGGAACAGCAGGCAATTCCGGCTCATGCCGGTTTTGAACTTCCAGCCATTCGTCCGGTTCATGTTCTTCATCGCGCCCCCAAGCCTGTGTGAAGCAACCTCGCTCATTCGGAACCTTCGACACCCAAAGCACTTTCTCGTATTCATCAACGTCGCGGATCAACTTGGTGCGTAATGACGCCAATCGAAGCAGATAATCGACCAATCGAACGGCTTTTTCATTCGAGCTTTGAGTTGAGGAGGGATTCATTCTGTTCCTCCGGTTGGCACCTTACCCGTCACTGGCCTCTGACTTTTCATCCACTGGTCGATTCCATCTCGGTCGAAGCGCCATTGGTTGCCGACCTTGGAAGTCGGAATGTCCCCATCTTGGGCCATGCGGTACAGCTTGGTCCGCCTCATTTTTAAATTCACACAAACCAAATATAGTCGACAGTATCCTGTCTCATTCTCATGCGGGTGCTGCAAAATTGAAGGATACGGGAACGGGCTGGCTTTCGTTTGTTTCAATACGTTCCGCCATAACGCGAAGGGCCAGGGCTTCTGCCTTGGCCATCGCTTCTTTTGCAGTTTTGCCGTAAGCAAGGACACCTGGAAGTCCGGGCACCTCGGCTATCCAGCGGCCGTCTTCCTCTTGTTCATATTCAATATTGTAATCCATTGCAGTAATCTCCAGAGTGGCAGGTGATGTAAACTCAATTATGTTTGAAAATAATAAATCTGGTTGAGACTTTCAAATCAGGCGATAAACCGCCACAGTCAGCCTCTCGTTTTAAACGCTGATATTGTCTTTCAGGATACCAAGGGCCGCCACCTTCTCCTCTGAAAACCTTCTGGTTATAGCCTGTTGCACCTGCTGGGCAGAAGAACCGAACTGGCGGCCTCTTATGTCATATACGGCATTTATGATGGCCTGATCGGAGAGATCGCCTTTGGCCCTGAGGCCTTCAATGGCCTTCTTGAATATCCTGGCGGCCCCGTCAGGCCCATGTTGGACAGATGTACTCCACAGCACCTCTTTAAGTGCGGATGACCTTTCACTCAGGTCGATACCAGTGTTCTGGGCGATTTTTTGAAGCGCTGGGCCGTAGTGGGTGTCTTTGATGAATTGTCGCTGCAGGGCCTCAAAGCCCCCTGGATCTTCCTTTGCGATCCTCTGCCATTCCTGCGGGACCTTGCCTGACTTTCCGCCTGTATCCGGGTTCCCGGCGGCCTTAAGTCTTGCTGCATAGTCAGGGGCGTATTTTTCAAGAAATGAGATGAAACGGTTAAAGGTACCTCGACGGCTTGAAATCTGGTATGTCCCATAGGACGTTCCGCCTGTTTCATCATAACCTATTGTTCCAGGACCTTGATTGCCAGATTCAAATTCAGCCGAAAGCCTTCCTATTTCTCCATGCCCGGTATCTTCCAAGGTGTCGCCATGGATACTGCTTGCAGCGGTGTCATGTGCGGCTGGTACATGGATCGCCTGTGTTTGGAAAGAGATCACCTGCGGCGCCTCTGCAATATCCATAACTGCGCCCTGATCCTGAGCTGTCGGGACCTGGCTGAGTCTAGTAAGCAGAAAGGCCAGAAAGCGCTCCTGTTCAAGTGCTGCCATAACCTTTGCAAGGTTGTCCGACATTGATTCGGCTGGCGCGTTCGGCGGCGCATTGGTCGACGCCGCGTCTTCGGCATGGAAATTTTTACCTGCCTGCATCGTGGCAGTATGGTCATTCGGCATAGCATTTTCTTTTGCGCTGGCCAGGGCAGCGTTAAAGGAATTGACAGCGCCGAACCCATTGAGCTGCATATGGTATCTGTTTTGTGACGCTGTGCCGATTGCAATGGGTGTCTTGAACCTGATAGGGGCGATGCTCATCATCCTGCCTCCATTTCATATATCCGCGGATTTTTTAGTTATCAGATAACTTATGCAATATTCATGCTTAATTTGATATTGGAGGTGTAAGTTTTTTGCCGTATATGATCTTGCCGTCACCTTCGGCATAAAAATTTTCCAAGAAGGCAAGGCGCTTAAAGCCGCATCTTTCATAAAACAGACGGGCTGTTTCATAAGAGGGTTGTGACGAGGTTTCGGCATAGAGCCTTTGGCCTCCTGAGCTGATTATCATGGATTCGACGAGACTGAGGATGACCTTGCCGATGCCAAGGCCCTGCATTTCAGGTTCTACGGCTATCCAGTATAAGTCAAAACTCGCTTTGGTACACGGGATGCGTCCGTAACATGCAAAACCTGCGAGACCTTCAGCGCCGCCGATAGATGTCTCCGCCACGACAAACAGGTAATCGCTTTTGTCTCCGTGTAGAAACAGGCGGTCGTTTACCAGTTCCAGGGCCACGACCACCTCATCGGCCCTGAAGAGGCCTGTGCGATCGAGCAGCGCCTTGATTCCGACCGCGTCCGTTGCGTTTAGATGCGTTCTAAGGTTTATGGGATAAAGGCTGTTCATATCGCATTGCGGCCTCAAGTATCCTCTTGATGACCTCTTCTTTCGAAAGTCCGCCCTCCCTGGCCGCAGCCATGAATCCTGCATTACCGGACAGGCATGGGTTTGCATTTATCTCGAGGATCCAGGGCATCTTGTTTTCATCTACTCTCATGTCGACTCTTGCATAGCCGTTTAGTTCAAAGGCCTTCCAACACGCCTTTGCCAGGGCCTTCAGCTTCTCGAGAAGCGGAAGATCTTCTGGCGTAAAGTCAAATGATCTCACCGTGTTATGATAAGATAGGGCTGATGTGTCCCACTTCGCCTGCCAGTCAAGTATCTTCGGGCGCCCTTTCGGGTGATTGCGGAACACGATTTCCGCCGGAGGCAGACATTCGACACCTCCAGGTCTTTCAAGCATGGATATGTTGAATTCTCGTCCGTGTATGTATCGCTCTACCAGGAACGGTTTAGCGTCAGGCGCCTTCCATCTCGACGACAGCCCTGCCATGAGATCATCCGCGGAGGAAAAGACGGCATCTTCGTCTATGCCGATAGAGGCATCCTTTGCAGCGGGCTTTACGATCCACGGACCCCCGGTTTTTCGACAGCGGACATCATGTCCGCAAGCCAGCAGGTGATCATCTGCGGTCCATTCGCCTGTGCGGCAGACCCGGTAGGGCCGCATATCCTCTGGATATGTCCAAAAATCAGGGGTTGGTATGCCCCTCGCCTGCATTATCTCCTTGGCAATGATCTTGTCAGTGGTAAGCCAGAGACCTCGGGCCGATGATCCGGTAAATGGAAGCCCGATCAGTTCAAGCACCGCTGCGATATTTGGATGGAGTTCATCTTTTCCGCTAACTGATTCAACGAGATTGAAGACTATGTCAGGCCTGAATCTCTCGATGCCATACATAAGATCCTTGAATATCTTAGTTATGGGTAAGGCGGCATATGTTACCCCTAGTACATCGAGGGCCTTACCCACTGTCTGTGCCTGATCCAAGACATCAAGTTCGGACGGATCGCAGTTCCCGTCTACGGCATTATATATTATTGCTACCCGCATAAGGGGAATGGATTCGTTTGAGCGCTGAGGATATGATATTTTCTATCAGCTTGTGATACTCAATACCTTTAAGCCGACAGAGTATAGGAAGGTCTGAATCAACTGGGTGCAGACCGGGAAGCGGGTTCACCTCGAGGAAATGCCATTTCCCATGACCGTCAGCCCTGAGGTCCACCCTTGATACATCCCTGCACCCCAGGGCCGTGTGGGCTGATACGGCAAGCTCTTCAGCCTTCCGCGCATCATCTCCTGGCTCAAGTAGCCTGTATTCTACGAATTTTTTGTAGTTGTCTTTTACGTGGTGGGAATAAAATGCATCTTTTATCCCTGGTTTGAATATGATCTCCATAACGCCTATTGCCTCGGCCTCGTCATCGGTGCCTATTACGCCCACAGTGACTTCGCGTCCAGGGAGATAAGCCTCAACCAGTACGGGTTGGGCATAGGTCTTGAGCATTTCTAGCGCGGCGGACTCGAGTTCGTCATGATCTCTTACAAGGGATCGCGATGATATGCCCTTGCCCGTACCTTCTGCCACAGGCTTTAAGAAAAGCGGAAATGGCAGCGTGACGGTGTTTATGTCGCCGGGCCTTTTGATCACCGTGAAATCAGGGGTGGCAAGGCCGTGGTCGCGCACTATCCGTTTAGCCGTTTCTTTGTCAAGTGTTATGGATGCGGTAAGGGGGTCGCACATGGTGTAGGGTATGGAGAGGCACTCAAGGATAGCAGGCACCTGGGCCTCCCTGCTTCTCCCGTGTGTGCCTTCGGCTATGTTAAATACGAGATCCCAGCGTTTACCGGCGGCCAGCGCCGTTATAAGGTCCAGGCAGTTGCCTATACGGCTTGCCCTGTGTCCAAGCCTTTCTATCGCAGAGGCTATGGCGTCTATAGTCTCGGCTGAGTCGAATTCGGCCGCATCATCGGGCCTCCATCCTCTATCCATGTAGTCTTGCTTGAGGTCGTATGTAAGGCCTAGGTGCATTTATATTGTACCTCCGGCCTTTAGATGCCTGCGTCTGTATCGGTCTCCTTCATCAGCGGGTGGCGGTGATGCAGCATGTCTCTTTGCAGGGTCATTTTCAGGATACGGATTGGGATATCTTATGATCAACCCCTCATAGTTCCTGAATATCACCTCTTCATCATTGGCTGACAAGAGGTAGAAGGGTTGAAGGGGTATCTTACCGCCCCCGCCTGTTGCATCCACCACAAAGGTCGGGATACAGAGGCCGCCTGTATGTCCCCTCATGCCTTCGATAATATTGACGCCAGTCCAGATGCTGGTGCGGAAGTGTTCCGCCCCTTTTACAGGATCGCACTCAAACAGATAATATGGCCTTACCATGATGCGCTGCAATGCATGACATAGTGCCTTTATGATCTCCAATGAATCGTTTACGCCCCTCAGGAGGACGGTCTGGTTCGAGACAGGAATGCCGGTTTTCAACAGTCTGTCGCACGCCAGGGCCGCTTCGGGTGTCACCTCGTTGGGGTGGTTGAACTGGGTGTTGAGCCAAAGGGGGCGGTGGCGGCCGAGCATTGCACAGAGTTCGTCGGTTATGCGCATAGGCAGTACAACGGGTATGCGGGTGCCGATCCTTAGCACCTCGACGTGGGGGATGGCCTCAAGTGCGCCCAGAAACCAGTCGAGCTTGTCCATGTTCATGGTCAAGGGATCTCCACCCGATACAATCACCTCCCTTACCTTTGGTGTAGCAGCGACATAGTCGATCATGCGCTGGAGGTCCTGGTAGCTCCTTTCCGCCTCTGGTTCGTGCCATATGCGTTTTCTGGTACAGTGGCGGCAGTACATGGAACACCTGTTTGTCACGACCGCAAGGACTCGATCGGGGTAGCGGTGCACTAGTCCCGGCACTTGGCTGTCTTCTTCCTCTTCGAGGGGGTCTTCCGTATCGATCTCTTGCATGCAGCTGATCTCTGCACTGGTTCCGTTGTATTCAATCTCTGCAAGGTCAGGGATGCATTGACGGAAGATAGGGTCATTTGGATCGTTCCAGTTTATAAGGGAAAGGTAATAAGGCGTTGCCGAAAAACGATATGTGTCAAGGAGCCTTCTGAATCTATCCAACACCTTTGGTTTGAGGCCAAGAAGGAGGGTGAGGTCTTTCAGGCTGTGAAGTCTGTTTTTGAACTGCCACCGCCAATCATTCCACTGTGCTTGCGTGATGTCAGCCCAGAGACTGGCGAGCGCTGGCGGTATGTTCGACCGGCATGGAGGCGAAGGAGGCTCTTCGTCTTGATGCGAAGGAGGCTCATTGGCGGTGGCTGGTTCGATCGCAGCGCATTCACGAGCGAAGACTGTCGGGGATCTTTTCATATTTTACCTCTTTCAGCGCCTATGCATATGCGCTTATCATAAAATCAAAACAAGGACCAGAAAACAGAGACGATCCTGCCATCTCTGGCATTTGACAGGCAACCTAATTTACGATCAGCGTGACCGTGTGTATCTTTCCAGTATCGGTTTCTTTCAATTGAAGACGGAGTTGTCTTGCCCCACTCGCCTCGGCGGGGAAGAACATGAAGCCTCTCGCCAGATTTTCTGGCTCGACAGGTCTGTTTTTGAGTTGCTTCCTGGCAAGGTCGTTCGATATCTTCTCAGAGACCTCGTCGGTGTTGAGGCCCTGGGCCCCGCCTACCAGTGCGCCGCCTGCCGCCCCTGCGCCTGCGCCTTTAAGTATATCTTTTCCGATGTCTCTGCCCGAGAGTATGCCGACAGCGGCCCCTACCAGTGCGCCGCCCGCTGCGCCAAGGGCCGCCCCTGCGCCGGAAGACTTTGCGATATTTGTAAATTCTGAGCTTTTTTCAAGGCGTTCATATGCCTGTATGTTGTCGAGGATATTCCACATCCTGCCGTTTGAATCGATCAGAAAGGTTTGGGCCGGGACTACTTCAAGCCCATGGGTCCCTTCATTGTCGATTACGATCTGTACAGGCAGGACGCCTGCGCCAAGGATGTCGAAGCCAAATGCGCTTTTTGCCCTGTTTTTATCGGCGAAGGCCTCTACCGCAACCTTCGCCCCTGCGATGTCTTGTGAGAAATTATAAGACGTCGGGTAACGGAATGACACCTCCTGGCTCTTGTAGGCGGTGCTGCACGATGCAAGGAAGATGGTTGCGATCAACGTTGCAAGGATTGAAGAGGCCGGTTTGAAGGGCGTCTTTTTGTTCATGACATCACCTCTAGATTTGATCCTTACCGATCATTTTTATAGCGGATTATGATTATTTAAAATCCAAAGTCAAGCCCTGAAGCCGACCGTTTTTTGCTTGATGCAAATCCGAATGCAGTTTGTTGGTTTTGTTTTATAATATTGACACAATTTTGTCATTTTTCTGTAACAATCAATGGATAGCCTTTATTATAAATAAATAGTTAGGCAAATATTCTAAAGGAGGTTTGAAATGAAAATGACAACAGGGTCTTTGAGGTTGTATGTCCGACGACTGGCATCCATTAGTTTTTTGATGGTGTTTTTGCCTTTCGTGGCCGGTTTTTCACAGTGCCTTGCAGAAACCATAACCGGTGCAGGGGCAACTTTCCCCTATCCGATCTATTCAAAGTGGGCGGCTGCATACCAAAAGGTCTCGGGTGTTAAGCTCAACTATCAATCCATCGGTTCAGGCGGCGGCATTCAACAGATAAAGGCAAGGACTGTGGACTTCGGGGCATCCGACGCCCCTCTTGAGCCGCAGGAGTTGGAGGCAGCTGGTCTTGTTCAGTTTCCAATGGTGATGGGTGGGATAGTGCCGGTCGTAAATCTCAAGGGGGTTAAGGCCAATGAGATCAAACTCGACGGGGAGACCCTTGCAAAGATATATCTGGGTGAGATAAAGACATGGAACGACCCCAGGATAAAGGCCTTGAATCCGACAGTGAATCTCCCTTCGACCGCAATAACTGTTGTCCATAGGGCGGACGGCTCCGGCACCACCTGGATATTCACCCATTATCTTGCGGCGGTAAGCCCTGAGTGGGGCAAGGCGGTCGGTGCCGACAAGGCGGTCAACTGGCCGGTCGGGCTCGGCGGTAAAGGTAATGAGGGTGTGGCTTCTTATGTAAAAAGGGTAAATGGTGCCATTGGCTATGTGGAGTATGCCTATGCCCTTCAGAACAGGCTCATAACAGTGAGCCTTAAAAACAGGGACGGACATTTTGTGGTCGCCGACGATCAGACCTTCCGTGCGGCTGCGGCAAGCGCGGACTGGAAACATGCCCCTGTAGGGATGAAGGTCGTGCTGGTGAATGGGCCAGGGGCTGGGTCATGGCCTATTACGGGGGCGACATTCATTTTGATGTATAAAGATCAACCCAATCCTGTAAAGGCACGGTCTGTCTTGAAGTTTTTTGACTGGTGCTACAAGAACGGCGGTGATATGGCGAAGGAGCTCATATATATCCCTATGCCCGATGAGGCGGTGAAGATGGTGGAGGATATGTGGACTAAAGAGATAAGGTCCGGCGGCAAGGCCGTCTGGCCGGCGAACTGATCCCTTCGTGGGGAATGGAGCGGTTGGTCTCCTTTCCCCCTGTCTAATTTATCGGCTATGGTTAAACAACGTATACTTTTGGTCGAGGATGAAAAAGACATAGCGGATCTCATAAGATTTAATCTGGATCAGGCAGGGTTTGAGTCCATGGTGCTCCCGGAGGGACGCCATGCCTTGTCTTACGTGAGGCAGTTTAGGCCCGACCTGATCCTTCTCGACCTCATGCTTCCAGATGTGGATGGGCTTGATGTGTGTAAACGCATCAAGCGGGATCCGAAGCTTTCACATATTCCTATCCTCATGGTGACGGCCAGGGGCTCTGAAACAGACAGGATCGTCGGCCTCGAGCTCGGGGCGGATGATTACATCGTAAAACCCTTCAGTCCAAGGGAGCTGATCCTCCGCATAAAGGCTGTAATCGCCAGGACCTATCCGCAGGAGGACAGATCCGTGGATATACTCAAGGCCGGGGGTATAGAGATGGATCTAGGGAGATATGCCGTCAAGGCTGGCGGAGAGGCTGTAGATCTGACCGCAACAGAGTTCAGGCTTCTTAAGGAGCTTATCTCGACCCCTGGCAACGTAAAGAGCCGCGAGACGCTCCTCGACAGGGTATGGGGTTATTCCTTCGATGGATACGCAAGGACCGTCGATACCCACATACGAAGGCTCAGAAAAAAGCTCGGTGCCTTGAGCGGCTGCATAGAGACCGTAAGGGGCATGGGCTATCGCTTCAACGAAAGGGCCTGAAATTGCGTGCCCTCTTAGTTCTTGCAGCCGCGTTGCTTACAGCCGTTTTCATCCTTAGATACGTATTTGCAAGGCCTTGGAGTGGGTTTCGAAAGGCCTGTGCGCCCCCTTCAGACCTGCTGCAGGCCCTATTTGAAAAGGGTCTCTTAAGCCGGGAGAAGGTCGGAGACGATGTGCCCGGCGTCGTTGAGGCGCTTGCCGGTGTTGTCATTGAGCAAGATGCGAAGATAAAAGCCCTTAATGCAATCATTTATGACATCAATGAAGGCGTCTTGCTGACAGACGGACGGGGTGGAATTAGTCTTGTAAACAATGCGCTCTTGAAGATGCTAAATCAGTCCGATGCCCATCCTGATGATTGGATAGGCCGGGACATTCAGGGGCTTGTAAGGGCGCCGCAGATTATCAGGGCCCTGAAGGATGTTGACACCTGTCTCGAACAGACCGGAAACATCAGGATAGTACAAAATAACAAGGAGATGGATGTAACCGTCAGGAGGCTTGACAGTTCTGATGGTGGCGGGTGCCTCATGATTTTTAATGATGTCTCAGGGCTTGTCCGCTCGGAGCAGGTGGCAAAGGATCTGGTCGCCAATGTGGCGCATCAGTTGAGGACGCCGCTTACCTCTATCAAGGGATATGCCGAGACACTTCTCGACCAAGGGTCGCTTGACCCAGAGATGTCCAGGCGGTTTTTGACGATCATACTCAAGAATTCGGACAGGCTCGCCGGTATTGTCCGTAATATACTGACGCTGGCCCAGCTTGAAAGCGCGGGCTGTCTGAAAGGTGCCGAAAAGTTGTCGTTCAAGGAGGTGGTACTCAAGGCTGTTGATGCGATGTCGCCGTTTTCGGAGGAGAAGGGGATAAGACTTGATATAAGGGTGCCTGAGAAGGATGTCCTGATTGTTGCCTCCCCCTCGGCTATTGAACAGGCGGTCGTCAATCTTATTGACAATGCAGTAAAGTATTCCAGTGAAGGATCGGGCGTGGCGGTCGTCATGGAAGTGCAGGGGGCAGAGGCCGTCT
Organism: Dissulfurimicrobium sp.; assembly: GCF_049968175.1. Taxonomy (NCBI): domain Bacteria; class Deltaproteobacteria; genus Dissulfurimicrobium; species Dissulfurimicrobium sp. The sequence goes on along the minus strand of NZ_JBMFRG010000030.1, from coordinate 11,889 downwards.
TGTCCGTATCGGACGAAGGGCCGGGCATACCGACTGATGCCCTTGATAAGGTGTTTGAGCGGTTCTACAGGCTTGGAAACGACAAGACCGGAGGTGCCGGCCTTGGGCTTTCGATAGTCAGGCAGGTGGCCCAGATCCATAATGGCAGAACGTGGGTGGAAGGCCGACTCGGCCATGGATCGACATTCTATCTTGCCGTCCCTGTTTCTCTACCAGACCCCCCTTAGGCCGAATTCTTTTCTGATTTGGTCTACCCTCCTTTCAAGGTCTATCCGCCATTCGGCATGTATCCTTGCGGCAGGAGGGGCAATAAGCTCAGGCAGTCCGTAGACGAGCCGGTCGGCAGCATGGCTCGATTCTATCACCGCCTCAATGGATCGTGCGCCGAATTTGTATCTGGCTATGAGGAGCCGCAGCAAGAGTCCGGAGGTCTTGCGGGCGGCCTTCGGCCAGTGGTTGTCCATCTGGTGCGCTATTATAAAGGCCCTCTTGAGCAGGATCATCCGCAGGGTTTCAAGGTCCTCGCCAGACGTCGAATCTCTTAGTAGTTCCTCAGGGATCTTTATACCCTCTATGTCCAAGACCACCCTGAGCCTGCTCATGAAATCAGGGATTTTGAGGGCTTTGACCATCCTGTCTATTTGATCGCTGGGTTGTTGCAGGAGTGCGGTCATGTCATCCCATGACTCTTTTACCCCGCCTGCAAAGACGAATATCGACCGGCCTATGTGCCTGGGAATGCCGTTTACGTATGTGACGCCGTCTTGCATGGACGGTAGAAAATATCTCAGATATCCGAATTCAAACCCGTCATAGCGGCAGTCGAATTCGTCCCAAAAGGTGATCGGGATCCTTCCCTTTGCTACAGAGGCCCTGACAAGATCGATGGCTGAATTTATCTCTTCAGGACCTGAAAACTGCGTCAGATTGAATTGAAAGAATTCAAACGGGTTTCTGTCGAACCTTTTTGAGATGACCCTTGCAACCTCTTCCACGGCAAATGATTTACCTGAGCCCGGTGGACCGAATACCCCTACGCATAAAGGGCGCTTGACATGTTCCTTTGTAACATAGCTGTCCATCACCCTTTGAAGGGCCATGACCGGTTCGATCTCGACCGGGTCCGTTGTTCGGAGGGCGCCTACCTGGAAGAGGCGCAGATATTTGAAGCCGGCCTTGCGGTTTACTTCTTCCTTTAGGTGTTTCAGCACCGAGAGTATAACACCTATATACCCCAGGTCTCTTGCGGTTGCTGCTGGGCCGGTTGTTTCACACTGATTGGCCGGTGTATTGGCCCTGAAAAACGACCTTATGGCCTGTTTTCTGTCTTTGCACCATGACTGGCTGGAGACGATTTCCAGCATGTGTTCAAGATGTGGGGTGAAGGGTGGCAGTACAAAGAAACATGGGTCATCGTATGTATTCAGGAATGAGCATGGGACCCCGGTAGGATATGTTGATGAAAAGTCGAGATTCGGGAATTCCAAGCCGTCGGTGAAGTAATATCCATGCTGGTGGAGCTGATGCCAGTTCAGGAGGACGCGTTTTGATAAATCAAAAAAGTAGTTGCTGTCGAGCGGTATCCCGCCTATACGCAGACAGTCTATCGAAAGCATGGCGGGAAGAAGTGTATCATAGCATGGCACCGAACCATATGTATTGCGTGATCCAACCCCTGGAAGGGCCCCCTCCCAATGCCTGAACATGGCCGTTTCAGGGCCGATGTAAAGTATGCCGTCAGGAAACATCTCAACCATTATGTGGCATTTGAAGCGGTTCGATCTCTCATCCCAAAGCCCCACCTCTGGGCTCTTTAGCGCCCTTACGGCCATTGCCACAGTGGATTCCCATAGGATTGAGCTGTCCATCTCCATTCGCGTGGTTTCGAGATCGGAAAGTCTGCATATCAATATGAAATTTTCCTTAAAAGATTCCACCCAGCCTTGCCAGTGGGCCGCGCTTATGCCGAGGGCTATCGCCCATGCCCCTGGGTTGAGTTCTTTTATTTCTCCTGCAAGTCTCGGCGGATTTCCCCCGTCGTCAATGATCACTATGCCGTTGTTTGCCTCCAGTGCCGATTTGTTGTCGTTTGTTATTTCAATATGGTCAGGTTCGGTACTTCTTCCCCCGGGAGGGAGTATTTGTTGGACCATGAACCAGCCGTGATCGTTTTCGACAGGGCCTTGGCTGCTGCGTTTTTTGAATATCTGAAAGACGTCTCTTCGTACGCCGTAATTAAGGGTGCTAATCCTCGGATTTAGCCCCGATGCGGTCAGGTAGGAGGAGAGCCAGGTGAGGCACTGCTCAAGACGTCCCTCTTCAATCGTGACCTTGCCCGCCATCAGTTCTATGAAGTCGCCTGGGTCATAGCCGTAGGCCGGTAGACTCCCCTGGGCGATAAGGTTCACCTCTTTTATGGGCATATTTGTTATCGTCACCCTGGAGCCCATGAGCAATATCTTCTTTTTTTTCCAATCAGGCATTTCAACAACTCCTTAAAAAATAATGGCAGGTTAAATACATGGTACGGTAATGGCGCGTTCCTTTCTTTCTGATCTAGTGTGTCTAGGTCGCAAATGGTGGTAAACATGAACATTTACGAGATCTGTCATAAGGACGGAGATGAACAAATATCCCCATATCAGGACGGTTTCCGGCCAGGTGATGGGCATGATGAGCCCAAAGCCGTAGGCGGCCAGCAGGGTGCTCCAACTTGGTGATAACCGCCGACCAGACCATGATGGGGGCGGACCAGGGCCGTTTCCAGAAATGGTCCTTGGTGCGCGCCGCAAATAGCACCAGGTGACCAGCCACTGCCATCTTGAGGAAGACGTAGGTCTGTATCTGCGACACGCCCAGTTTGAGCCAGTCCATGGCCGATCGGTAGCATCCCGAAGCTTCCTATTACGCCAACGAACCCCATTGCGGTTGTCACAGTGATGACCTGGCGCATGTCCCAGCGCACGGGGCGCTGTTCAAGACCAGTGCGGTCATAGGCGATGGTCATGATGGGCACGTCGTTGAAGAACGCCAGCAGGATGATCATGACGGCGGTGATCGGATAGAAGTCGAAGAACATCATCGCCAGCACCACAAAGAACATGATGCGGTCTGGCCGAACCTGGTATTCTTGCCGGTGGCTGTGACCTCGGCCACCACCTTGCCCTGTTTGACCACAGCGCCCGAGAAGGCCGCGTCACCGGCGCGTTTGGTCACCGGCAGGGATTCGCCGGTCAGGGCCGATTGATCCACGCTCAGATAATCCCCCTCCGTCAATTTGACGTCAGCCGGGATCACATCTCCCAAACGGATGCGGATGATGTCGCCTGGCGCCAACGGCTTGGCGTCGATCTCCTGCCACCGACCATCGCACAACACCTTGGCGCGCGTGGCGGGCTGTTTCTTCAGCGCCTCCACCGCATTGCCGGCCGTGTATTCCTGCCAGAAGCCTACCGCCGCATTGAAGATGAGCAGGGCGGTGACGATCCAGAAATCCGCCCAGTGCCTGACGATGGCCGAGAGCAGGGCCGCCGCCTCGATTATCCATGGGATCGGCCCCCAGAAGTAGCCGAGCAGCTGGCGCAGGATGGAGATTTTTTTCTCCTCCAAGGCATTTAGACCGTATTGCTGCAATCGACGGGCCGCTTCGTCGGAGCTCAGTCCATGATGTAGGGCCTCATGTGGTTTTGTTGACGAGGTCTCAACCATCAGCGCACCTCCTTGACGGGATGGTCTGGTCCGTTATCTTGCTCGGGAAGCTTTTTACGTGCCGATCCTTAAGAAGGATTCAGACAGGCGATAGCCTATCGCCTGTCTGAATTATATCATAAAAAAATAAAATAAAAATGAATGTGGCCTAGAATTTGAGCGTCACTATGGCGTCCAGCATCAATCTGTCGCGTATCAGGCCATCCTCTTTGCTTGTGAGTGGGATTTCATAGGCTGCACCGAAGTCCAGCCAGTTTGTAACCCTGAACCTTGAGCCGAAGGCGAGGGTGACGAGATTCCTGTGGTCGTCATTGTACCTGCCGCCGAGGTCGACAATGTCGCATCCATTGAATTTGGCGACGCTTGCGACTACATCGTCTTCCTTGCTTGTGCCGAGCGTTGCGCTTAACGCCCTTTCGACCCCGAGCTTATTTATGGCGTTCCTGATCCATGGATCCCTGTCGCCGCTGTCTATGACATAGAAATGATTGAGTTCAACAAGGGGTCTGAACCAGTCTGTAACCGCATAATCAAGGTGCCACGAATCATAAAACAAGGTGTTTTCTTGGTTTCTGTCAACCGGCACTACAAGGCCGAGCGCCCCTGAGAATTGCAGCCTGTCGATCCCCTTCAAGAACAAGATGGATGGATTGAAGTTGCCGTCGCCGTTTCCCTGATAGACTTGATCGCTACCGCTTGCCATTTCATAAACAAGCCTGGCGGTCATGATAAAGTTGTCTTGTGGGTGATACAAAAATGAATATTGGAGCCCTGCGGCTATATCGGTCCAGCCGTTGTGATCATTTAGGGTATTGTTGGGCCTGCAGTCTATATAGCCGTCCTTCACTGCAACAAGCGAGAGTCTATCGTTAAAGGCGTAACTCGCCTGAATTGCGAAGCCGTTTATGTGGCCGCCAAGCGGGACCTTGCCTATTATGGTATCGACCTTTTGGGGGAGCCTTTGAAAGAGATAAAGAGGTCTTATCATGGTGACGTTTCTTGCGTCTCCTAGATATATAGGGTTGGACACCGGCATGATAAATCTGTCAAAATCATCGTTGCAAATGCCGAAACTAGGATAAAAGATACCCATAGCCATGATGAGCATTACAATCCCAATCTTTAATAAACCAAGACTTTTCATAGATACCCTCCCTTTTGTTTTTTT
>NZ_JBMFRG010000030.1:0-6913 GCF_049968175.1 Dissulfurimicrobium sp. | reverse complement strand
TTTTAATATGCCTCTTCGTAGGTCAGGTCTTTTTCCGTAACCTTACCCCTTAAAAAGATATAGACCCATGTTTGATAGGCGATCACGATAGGCACTATGACCAGGGCCACGACCAGCATGATCTTCAATGTAAGTTGGCTTGAGGCCGCATTAAAGGCCGTTATGCTGTAGTTAGGATTGAGGCTTGATGGCAGGAGATCAGGGAAGAGCCCTGCCACGCCGAAAAAGGTGATAAAGAGTATGGTGGTGCTTGAGGCGAACCACGCCTTCCACCAGTTCATCCGTCCGATGAAGACTTTTGTTATCAAAAGTGCCGCTACCGCGATCAAAGGTATGATCATGAGCACCGGTGTCTTGAGGTAGTTGTTAAAGAGATGGGTGGCGAAGAACGTAAAGGCAAGGAACAGTATCGCCACTACAAGTAGTATGGGCCAAAGCCTGGATGCCATCCGTCCGGCCCTTGTCTGTAGATCGCCCTCGGATTTTATTGCAAGCCAGATAGAGCCGTGGAGCATGAATAGGAGCACAAAGAGTACACCACCGGCAATGCCATAGGGGTTTAGGAGGGTGAGGAGCCCGCCTTGGAATACCCCGTTTTCATCTATTGGGATACCCTGAAATATGTTTGCAAAGGCGATGCCCAAAAGGAGTGCGGGCAGAAAGCTTCCAATAACTAGACACGCATCCCAGATTGAGCGCCAACCCGGGCTGTCCACCTTATTGCGGAATTCGAACGATATCCCCCTTAAGATAAGGGCGAACAGGAGCAGGAGTAGGGCTGCATATAGACCGTTGAACATGACTGCATATGCCACCGGGAATGCCGCAAATGTAGCGCCGCCCGCAGTGATCAGCCAGACCTCGTTTCCGTCCCAGAACGGGCCCATGGCGTTATAGACAATCCGCCTTTCCTGTTCGTTTTCGGCCAATACGGGCATTAGCGAGCCAAGGCCCAGATCAAAACCGTCGAGCATGAAATATACCGCCCAGAGTACACCCCATAGTATGAACCATATAGTCTCAAGCATGATGACGCCTCCTTTATTTTTTTTTTTTTGATCTGTCTAAGCCTTGGCCGGATTTGGGCCCTTGCGGGCATATTTTGCAAGTAGATAAAAGTCCACAACACCCAAAAACGTATAAAGTATTACAAACGCCGCCAAAGAGACGGCCACCTGAGATACCGCAAGCACTGATACGGCATCGGATGTCCGCATGAGCCCGTATACGATCCAAGGTTGCCTGCCCACTTCCGCAACTATCCAGCCCGCTTCGTTTGCTATATATGGAAGGGGAATGGCGCAGACCATTAGTTTCAAATACCCTGGATATTCTTCTATGTCGTTGCGTTTAAACCAGCCTATCACGGCAAGGACTGCAAAGAGAAACCCAAGACCCACCATTATCCTGAACGACCAGAAAGTAAGTCCTACAGGTGGACGGTCTTGGACCGCAAAGTCCTTAAGACCTTTTACTTCAGCTGAGGCCCTATGGAAGGCAAGCAGGCTCAGTGCGCCAGGGATTGGCAGGATCTCTACACTGTTTCTCTCATTCTTTGCATCAGGGATCAGGAATAGGTACATCGGCGCATAAGAATCCGTCTCCCAGTAGGATTCCATGGCGGCAAGCTTGGTAGGCTGTGTCTCCGCCACCTCGGAACCGTTTAAGTGGCCGTTGAATACCTCGAATAAGGCGAATATGAGTGTGAAGGTCACTGCGGCATTGAACGATTTTTTAAAAAAGACGACCTCGTTTTTTCTGAGGATATGATAAGCTGAGACGCCTATTACAAAGAAACCGGCCAAGATGTAGGCGCCGCTTATGGTATGCAGGAATTCCAGCACTGCAAACTTGTTCGTGATGACGGTTGTAAAATTGTCCAGTTCAGCCCTGCCGTTTCTTAGCACATAGCCGACAGGCCTTTGCATCCATGCGTTTGCGATGAGTATCCAAAGGGCCGAGACATTGGACGCAATGGCCACCAGCCAGATAAAGACCGCATGCGTCTTCTTTGAGACCTTGTCCCATGTGAATATCCAGAGGCCTGCGAAGGTGGATTCCAGGAAGAAGGCCAGCGTAGCCTCGATGGCCAGGAGCGAACCGAAGATATCGCCTACATATTTTGAATAGCGCGACCAGTTGGTGCCAAATTGAAACTCCAACGTGATACCGGTCACGATCCCCAGTGCGAAATTGATAAGAAAGAGTTTGCCCCAAAACTTGGCAGCCCGTTTGTAATCTTCATCCTCGGTCCTTACATACATGGTCTCAAAGACCGCGGTCAGAATCGAAAGCCCTAAGGTCAACGGGACAAAGAGAAAGTGAAACATAGTGGCGGCAGCAAACTGCAGCCTCGACAACATCAATACATCCATAATCCTACCCCCTGTCTTTGATTTTAAAGGCCTTTATGCCCTTTTGTTTGTCTGATTTTGCCATGCCGCATAGATACGATTCAGCGGATGCCCTCGCCTGTCTTTCTCGTTCTATCTCCATCCTTATTCGGTAAGCGCAGTCTCTGATCACCCCAAACAAGAGTCTACAGCCGTCGTTTTGGCAGTCAGCGTCCGCCCTGTCAGCAAGTATGATCATATCGCGGACCATTTCTAAGGCCATATCGATTAATTTATTATCATCTTCCATAAAATCGTCCGTTTTATTCTTTTTAAGAAACCTCATGGGCACTACTGACATCTCGGCCCTCTTCACATCACCCTGTCTGCTCCTTATCGTAAGTGGATAATGGCACGGGAGTCCGGATACATCTCTCTTGCCGTCGCAAAAAGAACACCTGCTGTCGCAGAATTTGCCAGGAAACGCCTCGTGACAATCCTTGCCGAGTATGTCTTGACGGTTGTAGCCTGTGATCTCTTCCGCCGCCCTGTTGAAATAAAATATGCGCCTTTTTAGGTCATGGGCGATTATGCCGTCGTATAGATTATCCATGACCAATTCCGCGTTCTTTTTTTACCTGAATGAGGGCGTTGAAATAGCCCTGTTCAAAAAAATCATGGGTCAGTTGAGATATCCTGTCCCTCATTCCCCGCAAGATGCGGATATCGTGGTATGGTGGACCGGTTTCCACATCTTCGTCAACCGCCCATTTGATGAAAATCGGATTTCCTGGGAGCGCCTGGTATCCCGGACATTTCTCATTGCCGAAACATATGATCAGGTCAAAGAGGTGGAGATTTATCTCGTCGATCGGGATTATCCTTTCAGGAAGCCCAAGGCCCGCCTCAGCCATTATCGTCGATTCCGAAGGCGTCCACTCCGCCACAGGTCTGCCCCCGACTAATATGGCGAGCCCATCATTTTTTAAGGTCTTTGCGACCGCCGCGGCGATTGCAGGTTTTATTGGGTATCCGTCCGCGACGAACAGCAGGGAACGATCATTGCGGCTTGCTTGCATAATTCATCTCTTGCCCCCTCGGCGCAATCTTTGGCGACGGTATCCTAATCAATTCCATTCGTCCAAAATAATATATGCATCCTTTTTACTTATCGCCTGCCGGGCTTGAAGGCGCCTTGTAATCTTCCTTTTCGCCTATGCGATCTGCTATTAGTGAGCCGTACATTCTTTCAAGCGGATCAGGAGACACAAGGAATGGTTTTATATATACGATGGCCTTGCATTTTTTTAAAAAGTCCGGGTTTGTCTCAGATATCCTCATGATCCCCCGGAGCGCCCCTTTCCTTAGTGGGGCATATTCAAGATAGTTGCCGTCTTGCCGTATATAAGAAAGCAGTATTTGTCCATACTCTTCTAGGAGGCCCTTGTGCCTTGCCATGGCCTCTGCCATCGCCTCCGGCGCACCCCAGCCGATGCCGCCTGATTCGTCATTGAGGCTCCACATAAGCCGGCGCATTACAATGCGGGCCGCCTCCATGTCTTCTCCGGCAAGTCTTTTCATCATGTCACCAAAGGCAGAGACGGCTTTGAGTCTCACCACCTCGTCAGGCGAGTAAAGAGATGGAATGAGGGTGTTTATGGCCTTTTTGGCAGAGAGGCCGGAGAGCTGGCGCAGTACCTCTTCAAGTCCTTTTTCCCTCAAGGTTTGCCCCAGCGCCCGCCTGTCCATGCCTAGTCTGCCTTTACGGCCTTACCTATTCTCCTGCCCATCTCAACACATTCTTTGAGGTCTGGGTGTGCCGGGACGTATTTTATGCGGATGCCGGGCTCTGTGACCGTAAACTTCATCTCTTCCATGGCCTGATTCATCTGCTTTACCGCCTCGCCGCTCCAGCCGTATGAGCCGAATGCCGCGCCGATCTTGTTGCCGGGCTTCAGCCCCTTCATATACTGAAGAAAGCCCGCCATACGAGGGAGCATGCCGTTGTTGAGTGTGGGGGATCCGAGAACGACCGCCTTGGCGTCAAGGACCTCGGTTATGACGTCACTCCGGTGGTTTACCTGCAGGTCCAGGAGCTGGACGCTTACGCCTTCATCCATGATCCCGTCCGCAACCGCCTTCGCCATCATCTCGGTGCTGTGCCACATGGTGTCATAGATCACCAGCGCCTTTTTCTTTGCCTTGTGGCTTGACCAGTCGTCATAGGCCTTGAGGATGTCTGCTATGTGAGAGCGTTTTATAAGGCCGTGGTCAGGTGCAATCATATCTATCTGCAGCCCCGATTTCCTTACATTTTCAAGGAGCTTTTGCACCAGAGGCGAGTACAGGAGCAGGATGTTTGAGTAATACTTGGCGTTGTGCCGCATGAGTTCGTCAAAATCCACCTCGTCATCAAAACGTTCGCTGGTCGCCCAGTGTTCGCCGAAGGCGTCACTGGAGATCAGGAGTTTTTCCTCTGGGATGTAAGAGAACATGCTGTCCGGCCAGTGGAGCATTCTGGTCTCAATGAACTGGATGGACCTCTTTCCGGTGCTTATCGGCTGGTTTGGCGAAACCACCTCCAATGGCCAGTCCTCCCGGTGAAAATGCTCAATCAGGGCCTTTTTGCCCATGGCTGAGCAGAAGACCTTCTCGGGCTTTATCAGGTCGATCATATCGGGCAGAGAGCCTGAGTGATCCATCTCTACATGGTTCACCACGATGTAGTCGATCTTTTCAGGGTCCATGATGGCCCTGATGTGATGGACAAGGTCGCCCTTTTTCTCTTTCTTTACCGTGTCAAATAGGACCGTCTTTTCATCCTTCATGAGATATGCGTTATAGGTCGTGCCCTTATAGGTGGAGTAGCCATGAAAGTCGCGGATAGTCCAGTCCACGGCCCCGACCCAGTAGATGTCTTTTTTTATCTCTGTTGCAGTCATTTCTTGCCTCCTTATAGATCTATAATCATGTCAAAGGGTTATTATCTCAAAGCCCCTTTCAATATATCCTGCCATAGCTACATGACCCGACATATCTGACGCTATCGGGAGTCCAAGCCTTTCCACCTCGGCCAGCACACCCATCTTTTGAGAGCAGGCCTTGCAGACCGCGTCTATGAGGCCCTTTTCTTTAACCTTGAGATATAAGTTGTTCAGAAAGTCGTCGGGTCTTTCCATCCCTGGTATGAGCCTTGTCGCCTCGCCTTCAATGACTATTCTGCCTCCCATATCCTTTTTATTGAGGTCGAGGGAATTCAAGAGGACATGCACAAAACACATGGCCTCGCCCCTGAATGCAAAGATCACTATCTTTTTCATCTTTTTCATGCCGTCCCCCAGGGTCCTGTCAGGAAGGCCGTCCTTCTCTGGACATGGCCGATCCTTAATCTATCGGATCAAATTGATCCTTTGCAGCCCCGCATACCGGGCAGACCCAGTCCTTAGGCAGCTTCTCAAACGGGGTGCCAGGCTCAACGCCGTTTTCAGCGTCTCCGACTGCAGGGTCATAGACATATCCACAAACAGAGCACTTGTATTTTTTCATTTCTGTCATCTCCTTTTATCTTTTTAGACTTCAGTTTGAGGTCCAGGTATGGCCTGTTCCTCCATAACAGATCCAGGGCCCGCAAGGGGCCTAAACATGGCCTTTGTGGCCCCGCACACGGGACATCTCCAGCCGTCGGGTAGGTCTTTAAACCTCACCCCTTTCGGTATCTTGCCCTTTCTGTCACCCCTGTCTGGGTCATAGATGTATCCGCAATTCAGGGTCTGGCACTGCCACATATCCTCTGGTCTTGACATATTTCTGCTCCTTCAGGCCTTTTGGGGCGGCGCTAGAGGCGCTTGGGATGTCTGGGGAGGCGGCGTGAATATCCTTTGAGCAAGCTCCTTGTCCACCATGAACATCCCGCCCGGAGATTGACCAGCAAGCTTCAGTCTTTGGATTACCGCGCCTACCGACGCCTCCTCTTCAACCTGCTCGGAGATAAACCACTGGAGGAATATCTGGGTGGCGTGGTCCTTTTCCTCAATGGCGATGTCCATCATGTGGTTTATGCGGCCTGTCACTGTCTGCTCGTGTTTGAGCGCATCTTCAAAGGCCTCAAGCGGTGACGCCCATTCTGCCTTTGGCCCCTTGATCTCCTTCAGAACCACCCTGCCGCTACGGTCATTGACGAAGTCGTACATTTTCATGGCATGCATGAGTTCCTCCTGCGTCTGCACCCTCATCCAATGGGCGCATCCTAGCAGGTCATTCGCCTGGAGATATGCCGCCATGGACAGATAGATATAGGCCGAATAAAATTCAAAATTTATCTGGTCGTTCAATAGGTCCTGCATCTTTTTGCTGAGCATGGTCTTTATCCCTTCCATAGCCCGTGAAGGTTACAGTATTCGCGGGCGGTTATGTTCGTTGCGTCGATGCAGAAAAAGGCCTCGGGCTTGTCGCCTGGCTTCAGGAATTCCCTATAGGCCCTGCCGTCCGCAATGAGCTCGATCCATTCGATATAGTGCTTTTCCTCCATCGGGTGAGGAACGCTGCCCACCTTGATCTTGTAGCCACCATCGACCTTCTCG
>NZ_JBMFRG010000029.1:0-25246 GCF_049968175.1 Dissulfurimicrobium sp. | reverse complement strand
ATCGCTGCTCTCAGGTCTTCCGTTAAAAACACTCCTGGATCAGGCCCTTGAGGTCAAATTCAAGCATAGGTCCAATCGTCTATCCCTCTGCACGATTATGAATGTAAAGTCAGGGCTGTGTACCGAAAACTGCGCATTTTGTGCCCAATCGGCAAGGTTCAAGACCGGCAGCCCTGTCTATGGACTTAAATCCACGGCCGAGATCGTCGAAGAGGCACAAAGGGCCAAGGCAGCTGGTTCAATGCGCTTCAGCCTCGTCGCAAGCGGACGCGGCCCCAATGATGAAGAGGTAGACCTCTATGCAGAACGGATATCGGCTATAAGGAGCAGAGTCGGAATAAATATCTGCGCCTCCCTTGGGATAATCGACAAATATAGCCTCATAAAACTGAAAGAGGCTGGGCTGAGCCGCTATCACCATAATATAGAGACATCAGCCAGGTTTTATCCCAATATAGTAACGACCCATAGCTTCAATGAACGGATCAACACAATCCTGGCTGCAAAGGAAGCTGGCCTTGAGGTCTGTACCGGCGGCATAATAGGCCTTGGCGAGGCCTCAGAAGACCGCATCGACATGGCCGCTACGCTCAAATATCTCAATGTGGATTCCGTACCCATAAACATCCTCGTGCCTATACCAGGCACTCCGCTTGCCTCAACCCCAGCTATCCCTATATATGAAATATTACGTACAATAGCCGTCTTCAGAATTGCACTGCCGGACAAGGCCATAAGGATAGCCGGAGGTCGCGAGACCGCGCTCAAGGACTTCCAGGTGCTTGCATTTCTTTCAGGGGCCGACGCCATGCTCGTAGGCGGATATTTGACCGTCAGAGGCAGAACGATTGAGGAAGATATGGCCTTTGTCAAAAATATCAAAGGGCTTTGGCGGCATTACATGGAATGGAATCCTAAACCTGATTGGCCTGATCTGTCTTTTTGAATACATATCTGTCTTTTGCCACGGACAATGCCTCACAGAGGATGGCCCCATTCCGTGGAATTATTACCAGCCTTTCCCCGGCCTTAACCTTTTCCGCATCCCTGACCACCTCATCGCCAAGACCTTTATAGACGATGCTGTAGCCCCTCGAAAGGATCGACAGCGGGCTCGCCGCCTCAAGACGCCCGACAACCCCTGAAAGCGCTGTCCTTTTCCGCTCAATATATAGACCGCCGGCCCTTACGCATCTTAAAGAGATGGCCTCCATCTGGACGCTTAAGACCCTGCAGCGTCTTTTGTATCCATTGAGCGCACCTTCAAGTCTTCCAAAAAGGTTATCATATCTTAACTGTCGCTCTCTCAGGGCATGCCTTGGGTCTTTAAGGCGATAGGCAAGCATCTGCACGCCCTTCTTTTCAAACCTTATCCTATTTAAAGCCGCGCGCAGAAGGTCTTGTCTCAGGCCCTCAAGCCGCCTTAACAATACATTCTGAGATGGAAATATCGCCTGGGCCGCGGCGGTAGGCGTCGCGGCCCTATAATCGGCAACAAGATCGGCAATAGTAAAATCTATCTCATGGCCGACCGCAGAGACAACAGGCACCGGTGCCCTAGATATCTCCCAGGCTAGGTCCTCGCTGTTAAAGGCCCACAGATCTTCTATTGAACCGCCGCCTCTGGTAAGGACTATAACATCGCCATCCCCTACAACCTTAGATATCATCCTTAAGGCCGCGATAATCTCCTCGCTCGCACCCTCGCCCTGCACCTTTACAGGACAAATAATAATTCTGGCGCCCTTGAACCTGCCCCTTGCCGTACGTATAAAGTCCTGTATGGCCGCTCCTGTCGGCGATGTAATGACAAATACCCTCTCAGGTATAAGCGGCAGAGGCCTCTTGCGCCCTTCTGAAAAGAGCCCCTCCTTCGCGAGCCTTGCCTTGACCGCCTCAAGGGCCAGCATCAAGGCCCCCTCCCCTTTCCTTTCAATGGATTCGAGCACGAGCTGAAGGTCTCCCCTGCCGGAATAGACGTTCAGCCTGGCAAGGCAAGTCACGTGCTGGCCGTCCTGGATGCCGGATGAGCTGGAAGCCGCCTGTGACCTGAACATCACGGCCCTGATCTGTGCATAGTTATCCTTCAATGTGAAATAAATATGCCCGGAGGAGGCCCTCTTAAAATTAGATACCTCACCCTCGATCCAGATATAATGGAAGGCCCCATCCAGCAGGTAATTTATCTCAGAAAGGAGCCTTGAGACCTGCCAGACCTGTCTTTCGGGCAGATTATGGCCCTGGCCGGCGGATTCGAGGGCCGAGAACGGGAACAATGACCTTAAAAGCTCTTCAGACATGGCGGATCTAACAGATTATCAGCTCCTGCGGGCTTGTGGTCAGGCGCTCTGCGCCGTTTTGCGTAATCAAATAGGTATCTTCTATGCCAACAATGCCTTCATCCGGAAATACAAGCTTCGGCTCAACGGCAACAACCATGCCTTCAGCCAAAGGCATCGGGTTCTTTCTTGAAAGAAACGGGTACTCATCGACCTCTACACCAAGGCCATGGCCGATAAAAATCACCTGATTTCGGCCAAATCCCATAAAATTCTGCGCATATCCAAGACCTTCCATCCGATTTATCGCCCAGTCATATATCGAGGAACAGCTTGCACCCGGGACAAGCCGCTCTTTGATCCCCTGATGAACCTCCAAGACCGCCTTATAGGCATCCAAAAGGCGCTCAGGCAGGCCTTTTATGCAAAAAAGCCTTGTCTGGTCACAGAGATAGCCGTTTGATGAACCACCAAAATCGATGCACACGGGCTCAAAGGTCCTGATTGTCCTTGTGCCTGCGCCCAGACCATAGGCAGGCGATGTCCCAAGGCCTCCGCCAGGCGTATTGGTCCATGATGGCATGGCCCCATCCGCGCCGGAGAGCACATGTCCCATACCGCACTCCTGATTCCATCCCCTCATGCGGAGGTAGCCGGGATGTCCTTGCAATCTGAGCCTGGTTTCAATCTGGCTGGATAGCTCCAGCTCGGTAAGGCCTTCACGCAGGGTTTCCTGGACGCAGGCCACGGCTTCGGCCACCTGGCCGCACGCCTCCCTGATCCGATCGATCTCCCAGCGGGACTTTACGGCACGGGTAAGACGCACTGCATGGGTTACATCAACAAATCTCGCACCTGGCCAGATATTTTTACTGTAGTAGAGGTATAAGGCCGCTGGAAGACAATCAAGCTCAAGCCCGACAACCGCGGCATCCAGAAGGCCCTTTTCCTTGAGCGCCTCATTCAGGCCGCTCATGCCAGAAAGCGGTCTTATATCTCTTAAAGCAGACTCCTTGATGGCCCTTTCAAAGACCCTCCAGACCAGAAAAAGCGGCTCACCATGAGCAGGTATGAACAGATGTCCATCCTGCACCGTACCGGTAAAGTAATAAAGATCGGCATTTTGGCGCAGCATGGCAAGCTCTATCCCCAGATCCCTCAAATGCCCTTGAAATCGCCTCGTACGCTCAAAAAGCTCGGCTTGCGGCGTCAGGGACCCCTGCAACAACACTGTTATCTCCTATCTTAAGACCCAATCTTTCCGCCACCTGAAGGACCGTCTCTGCATACGGCCGACTGTAGTTATATTTTAAAATAACTTGCACCGCATCATCATAATTAAGCCCAGGCGACCAGCCATAGCTTTTAAGATAATTGGCCATGCTTGCAATAGCGTCCGCCTTGGATAAGAGATCAATCCTGCCGTCTTTGTCCTCGTCAACCCCAAAAAGAATGGCGTTCGTCGGCATAAATTGGCATATCCCTATGGCACCGAATATGGAGCCCCTTATACTCAAAGGATCTATATTGTTTTGATAGGCATAATCCAAAAAGGCATGGAGCTCATGATACGCCCACTCCGACTTCTTTTGGATACTTGCCATTAGCATATCGTTTTCGCTGGACGAAAAGAGGGTATCCGGAAGCCATGGACGCACTTGTTTTAGATCGGAGGCCAGGGCCATGCTTGCAAGTACATTGAAGACAAGAGCGCCGCCTGGATTTCTCCCGAGATCAGTCTCAACAAGAAGTATAGCGACACATACCTCCTTTGGAACGCCATATTCCTGCTCGATCCTTGTCAATAATTGATAATTTGCATAAATAAATCTCTCAGCCCTGGCTATCCTGTCAGGACGCAGAAACTGGGCGTAATCAAGTTTTGCCTCACTGTGGGTCAGTTTTCTAGGCATTACTCTCGGGTCGAATCTAACCTCCGACCTGGCAAATAGGCGCCTCATCTTCGCCCCATCTTCACCGTCTTTTATAAGGCGTTCTATCAAAGGGGTCCAATTCACAGCCACCCTGTTTGCCTCTGAAGACGGATGAGGGAGACAGACAGCAAATAAGATAGCCACTGTTATAAAAAATAACGGCCTTGAATATCTACTAGCCAAGCCAGCCATCAGGGGGCCCTTTGACCTTGCGCAATTCCACAAATAGTACCTTTTTGGCAGGATTTTCCTGTCTTAAACAGGCCATCCATTTAGAGGATTGGGACTCAAAACGCTTGAGATCGGCCCTTGCAAGTATGGATTTCGGCATGAATTTTACGCTGAATGGGTCTTTAAACACACCTTTTACGGCAAGTCGATAATCAAGATGAGGGCCGGTGGCAAGACCGCTCATGCCAACATAGCCGATCACCTGCTTTTGCTTCACCCTCGCTCCAACCGCTATGCCCTTTGCAAACCTTGACAGATGCGCATACTGGGTCTCGATCCCGCCAGAGTGCCTTAGACGCACGGTTTTCCCAAAGCCGTTCTCCCACCCTGCGAATTCGACCTTGCCGTCCGCCGCCGCCATGACCGGAGTGCCTATGGGGGCTGCAAGGTCAACTCCCAGATGCGGACGCTCAGACCCCAGAATGGGGTGTAGCCTCTGATAGCTGAATCTGGATGTCACTTTAATCACAGGAAGGGGCGATCTCAGGAAGGCCGTACCTATCTCACGTCCGTTTGCATCGAAATAATGCCCTTCTTTGGCCCCTTTCCTCCTGAAATAATAGGCGTTTATATCTTTCAACACCCCGTCGTACCTGGCTGCCAGTATCCGGCCATACCCTATGAATCTGCCGTGTTTAAAATACTTTTCGACGATCAGGTCGAACCTGTCTTCCGGCATGGATTCGGTATTGAAATCTATCTGTGATGAAAAGATATTGGCAAAGGCCCGTGCCAGCTTCGGCTGCTCGCCGATATTCGAAAAACCGTCGAAAAGCGAATCACCTACGACACCGGACAACTTGACCACCTTGCGTTCAAGCGTCACATCTTCTTGATAGACCTTATATCCGCCGTCTTGATCGGGTTCGATGGCATACAGCTCAAAGGGCCCTCTCTCGTATGTACATCTTACAAGGTGCCCTGCATAATCTGTAGAGACGGAAAAGACGTCGCCGGGTTGCAATCTTTTAAAATTTATAAGTCTAGAGAGCTTCTTTGTCACGTCCGCGGCCAACTCGTCCCCGATATCTCTTTTTTGAAAAATCTTGTCTATCAAGGCCTGGAAGCTGTCCCCTTGTTCCAGCGTCATAGATGTCGTCTCAAGCCTTTTACCTTCGGCAGAGGGGCCATGGTATTGGATCCTTGACGATTGCGCACCAAAAATAAAGGACGGTCTAGCTGCTGATCCTGGTGCATCCGGATACCCGGCCGATTGTAAAAGAGGACCATAAGGATCTGTTTGCATAAAGGTAATAAAATGCGACTGCGGCCTGACCCTTTCTTTTTTATAGACTACTCTGTAGACAATTGGTGCGGAAAATCCAAAAACAATCAGGGAAAAGATCGATATGAATCTCAGATGAGGCCTGATCATGACACAGCATCCTCCCATTTTGAGATAAATCTGCCGTCGTTCTTCCGGCAGTTGCTATGCAAGGGCAAAAAACTGGCGATTATCCGACAACAAAGGTCGATTATTTCTTACCATACAAACCGGTTCAGGACAACCTTCCAATCTTAACCCAGATCTGCCTTGACCTTGGACCGTCAAACTCACAGAAAAATATCCTTTGCCATCGCCCTAAATAAAGGTCGCCATCCTCAACAATAACTGTTGCACCTGAACCAACGAGCGAGGCCTTTATATGGGCGTGAGAATTGCCCTCAAGGTGTCGATAATCAAAACCCCGCGGGACGATCTTCTCCAACA
Source organism: Dissulfurimicrobium sp. (assembly GCF_049968175.1). Classification (NCBI taxonomy): domain Bacteria; class Deltaproteobacteria; genus Dissulfurimicrobium; species Dissulfurimicrobium sp. Next base: position 19,091 of record NZ_JBMFRG010000029.1, on the reverse strand, counting down.
TATTAATGATATCCATCTTGACCGCCGGATCTGCACCTTCATTTATAGTAATCCCCGCCGTTGTATGCGGTGAATAGATAAAGACCATGCCGTCGTTTACGCCTTTTTTCTTGATAACGCGGTGTATTTGATCTGTAATATCCACCAAATCGGTATGAACTTTTGTCTCAATTGGTATAATTTCCATGTTCATATCCCCCTATATCCATAATTTTTATTATAATTATGCCTTATCATAGGCAAAATCCTGCACCATCAGCCTGCTCGGTCCAGACAGGATGAGCATACCGCTGAACAGGATTCCTGCTGCCGAGAAGAAATATATTAGATCTACCAAACCATGGATGGATATCTACACAAAGGCTTTGCTTGAATCCCCCTGGAGGCATTACTTTGAAACACAATCTACCTTGTCCTTTCCCGATGATAGCAATCCTTGGCCCGACGGCAATAGGAAAGACGGGCATAGCCCTGCGCCTTGCTGCGGAAATCAAGGGTGAAATAATAAATTTTGATTCCATTCAGGTCTATAAAGGCCTTGATATAGGGTCAGCAAAACCGACAAAGGATGAAATGGCAACCATACCGCATCATCTCATCGACATACTTGAACCCGACGAACCGTTCGATGCGGCCATGTTTGCCGCAAGGGCACAGATGACCATACGCTCTATAAAGCTTAAAGGGAAGATTGCTATCCTTACAGGGGGCACTAACCTCTATCTAAGGGCGCTCATTGAGGGCCTTGCGCCTTGTCAGGGCGAAGACCGCGCCTTGAGGACAAGGCTCAAGCGGATCCTGATGGAATCAGGACGAGAGAAATTGTACAGATTTCTCGCCACCATAGACCCCAAAACAGCTGCCCGTCTACATCCCAACGACAGCTTCAGGGTGATACGGGCTATAGAAATTTACATCCTAACCGGTCAGCCGCTTTCTATGTGGCATGAAATACACCGAAATAACACAAAAATTAGGCCTTACTGTATCAAGATAGGCCTCATACGCCCTATAGATGAACTCTATACAAAGATAGACAGACGAGTTGATAAAATGATCAATGCCGGCCTTGTCGATGAAGTAAGGCGACTCCTGGCAATGGGCTTCGATCCTAGGCTCAAGCCCTTGCAGTCGCTTGGCTATCGGCATATTATCCGGTTTCTTGCAGGCGAGGTCAGCTTTGCCGATACTATAAGGCAACTTAAGATGGATCACAGGCGTTACGCTAGGCGCCAGCTTATCTGGCTCCGCAAGGAACCAGGGGTGAAGTGGTTTCACCCAGACGATCTCGTAAGGCGGGGAAAGATATGGCCCGCAATCTCAGGGGGTTAGGCAATTGAACATACCAAATCTTTTCACTTTGATACGGATCGTCCTGATCCCCATTTTGATCATATTTCTAATAAACGGGAGATTTTTTGAGGCGCTGATCGTATTCAGCCTGGCAGGAGTGACTGATGCCCTTGATGGACTTATAGCGAGGATGCTCAGACAAAAGACAAAGATCGGGGCGATCCTCGATCCGATAGCTGATAAACTGCTTTTGACATCATCTTATGTAACGCTGGCGGTTGTCGGAAGGCTGCCAAACTGGCTCGCCATCGTAATAATAAGCAGGGATATCATAATAGTAGCAGGCGTCCTGATCCTATTCCTGCTTCAAGAAGACGTAGAGATAAAACCTACAGTCCTCGGAAAGCTCACTACGCTTTCACAGCTTGGGACTATATTCATAGTCCTTCTAGGCCAACAGATTGGGGTATTTGCGCCTCTTGTCCGAGTTTCAGGTCTCCTGACGGCAGCGCTTACGGTCTCGTCAGGGGCACACTATATGTTTTTAGGGATAAGCCTCTTGGGAAAGCTAGATACTGGAATGCACAGGCACTAATCAAGTTAAGAAGACATGCTGCGCCAAAGGTCTTCGATCCCTCGTGCCTTTGCCTTGACCGACTTCTTTATCTCATCAAAAGCGTCGTCGCATATAGCCAGACGTCCCAACACCATCGGATCAATCTCTTTTTCAGGCTTATTTACTACTGTCGCGCCCATGTAGTGCACCAAATAATCGGCCAGCGCTATCCTTACCAGATAATCAGGCGGATCAAGCTCGAGAAATGGATCATGATGCCTCAGGGCGACTATCTGAAACGGCTCGGGGAGCCCCCATCTTTCAGCCAGTCTGGCACCCCAAAGCTGGTGATCGACCCCCCATAGCCATTCAGCCTCCTGCCTAGTGGTGCCTTCCTCCTCCGCGAGCCTAATCATGACCATCGGTGCCTGCGCCATAAGTACCAGCCATCCGATATCGTGTAACAGCCCGAGTGTATAAAGATCGGCCTCTTCCCCGCCATCAGGCGCAAGGTCTTGTGCTATGACAGCGGTAGCGATAAGGTGCCTCCAGAGGGCCTCGGCGTAAAGGCGAACCTCGGGGGCTACGGTCAAGAAACGCTCTGACATGACGACCCCAAATGTGATTCTTACTATCTCTTTGAAACCGAGAAGCGATATCGCGTGTTTTATGGATGTAACCTCTACCCCTATGGAATAAAATGCATTATTTACAACCTTGAGCACCCTGATCGCCATGGTGGGGTCTCGGCTTATAATATCGGCCAGATCAGATATCTTTTTTTTGTCATCGCTTGCAACCGCAAGTAGTTTATGGACAACTGAAGGAAGGGTTGGTAGGTCTTCTCCCGCCCAGTCTATGGTCAAAATCTGTCTGCAAGACCTTGCCATCAACAAGTCCGCCTTCAAGCAATTCAAAAAACCCATGCCTGGCCTATCCATTCAATTGCCCAACCAACCGGATAGAGGCTGTGGACAGGATATCCATATTAAAAGGAGTCCAACCGGAACAGCAGCACAGAGGTTTTTTATTTCTATCACAAAATGAACATGAATCTCATAATTTTTATACTATTTCATCTAACAAATGGCAACGGATTTATTTATTGCATGCCTTTATTGCAGCCTCTTATCCAATAAAAATGCATCCCGACAGAAAGATCATAATCCTTTTCAGTTTTATAGTTTTAAAACAGCCACTTAAGCCCTGCCCAAAATGTCCTTGCCGGCATCGGATAGTTAGGACGTAAACGTAGTTCCTATCAAAATAGACAGCACCTCAAAAAATGACAGGTTGTATGCCCCCATAAATATGGAAAACATACCTGCAAGGATCGGGGACAAAAGCACTATCCATACCACCGGCCTTTTACTGCGCAATTTTATCTATCTCCCCATAGGAAACCCCGAAGACATTCCTGTAAAAGCGGTCAACCACACCATCGAAATCTACGTCCTTGAAATATTCCGGATAGGTCTTCATGGCCATCCAGAGGGCGATGGGCGCAAGCCTCGGAGACCATGTCGACCATTCAGGGGCCTTATAGACCCTGCCGTCTTTTACCGCCTTTATACACCTCCACTGGGGATTATTAAGGATGTCCAGGGCCTTATATGGCGCATATCCCCAGATGAAGATTACATCAGGATTCCAGGCGATTATCTTCTCCATGGATACATCGGCGCTCCCGCCCCAGCCTTGTGTAATAGATGATGCGGGATTTACCGCACGGATCTCCTTGAGCACGTCGGCCAGGAGGCTGCCCTTACATGCAACGCTTGTCGGTCTCCCTCCGTAGTAAACCCAGAGGACCCTTCTTATCTTGTCGGCAGGTATCCTGGACACCCTTTTCTGAATGAGCCTGAAGATCCCTTCCATCTCGTTGATGGTCTTCTCTGCCTCTCTTCCCCTCCCAAACAGCCTTCCAAAAAGATCTATCACACCATAGAATTCATGAAGGGTCTTCGGGTTTATCTCTATGACCCTCAATCCGTTTTGCTCCATGAATCTTACCGTCTCATGGGAGTATGACCATGTAATGACAATATCGGGCCTGAGTCTAAGGAGCGCCTCTATGTTCACATCAGCCATGCCGCTGGCTACAGGTACGACATTGTCCTTCCAGTCCGGCTTTGCGGCCTTGAGCAGATTATCATGGGCATATGTATAAGTGCTGACGCCGACGACCTTGTCCCAGATATTCAGAGCAGGGATCAAATCACTGGGACCTACGAGGATTACGGCTCGTTTCACAGGGACCTGTATCTTGACAGCCCTGCCTAGATAGTCCTGACAGGTTATTTCCGCAGCCCACGATATGGACGCCGAATATATCAAGGCCAGAGGCAACAGAGACATGATCAACCGCACCCCTGCGCGTCCGCCGACAGCAATGACACTTTTCCACAGCCGCCATTGCGGGGGGCGCCTATGCCCAGCCATGCCCTGATCATGGAGTTATGCAAGGGTCTCATCGGCGCATCTCAAAACAGCCACCTTGCCCCGACGGCTATAGTCCTGCCAGGCATGGGATAGCTCAGGACATATTGATACGCCCTGTCAAAGAGGTTTTCCACAGACGCCGTAAGTTCAAGGTGTTTTATAGGTCTATAGGAGCCTTTTATACTGACGACGGTAAAGCCACCCTTGTTTACCACGACCTTTCCATACGATGGCGGGCTCCAGTCCTGCACCTTTTCACCCCCTGTGTAATTTGCAATGAGCCTGGCGTCCCACCTCTCCTGACCGGCCTTCACGCCGAACGCCCCGGTCCATCTGGGGGTATAGAGAAGCGTTTTTCCGTATTTGCCGATCTCAAGCTCGTCCTTGCTCGAATATCTTGTGAGGTAGGTGATATTGGCAAACGGCTCAATGGATAGATTTAACCCGGCCGCCAGCCCCGCATCATAAGAGATATTGGCCTCAATGCCCTGGATGGCCGCCCCGTCAACGTTTTTAAAGGTCTGGGCCTTGAGCGCACCGTCGTAATAGCTCAATATCTTGTCTTTAAAGTCCGTATGAAAGAATGTGAGACCACTCTTAAAAAGACCTTTTGAATACCCAAGCCCTGCGTCATATGTCGTGCTCTTCTCAGGTCTTAGACCCGGATTCCCGATATAATGCGTCCCCCAATCTGATACATAGTCTGTCGCCAGCTCGTCAGGCGCAGGCGCACGGAAGGCAGTGCCAATGCTTCCCTTGAGCTCGAAGCTATCTGTGACTTTATATACCAGCCCACCCCTTTCCGTCACATGGTCCAAGGTTTCCTCCCTTGGATTAAGGCCCTTTATACCTGCTGTTGAAAGTATCTTGTCCTCGAAATAGTCATAACGAAGCCCTGCACTCAGCAAAAGTTTTTTATTGAGCAGACTGAGCCTGCCTTCTGTAAATGCGCCATAGCTGTCATATCTTGAATTCGGGCTATAAGGCGCACCTATGTTTCTCGAACTATCAACCTCTATCCTGTCCCATTGGCCGCCTGTGACAAGCCTGAAGTCACCGCCAAGATCGAATGTCTTTTGAAGATTAGCCCCCTGCGTATATGTATCTATCGATGTGATATTTGAGTTGCCGGGGCCGAAATTCATGCCCCCATGCCATTCGCCCTTTTCGGTTACGTGATAATAGCCTGCGTCGATCGTTTTTGTCTTGTATTCCACATCAACGCCGTCCCTTTCCTTCCTGTCAAAATTATCAGGATCAGGGGCATATCTCGGCCCTGGAGAGCCTATGGCCCATCCCCTCCAGTGCTGAAGGCCCATGGATATGTGATGGCCGTCGAGAAACTTGTAACCCAGACGTAGCGACGCCGTCTCGTCGTTATAAGCCGTATTCCTAATCCTGCCGTAGTTCCTGGTATCATAGTCATCCTCTGACGAACGGCTGCCGGAGAAATAAAAATCAAAGGGCCCCTTCTTTCCGCTCAGCTCCGCCTCTGGTCTCCAGTAGTCGTATGAGCCGGCCTCGCCGCCAATGGAGCCGTGGACGCCCTCTTTTCTCCCTTCTTTTGTTATGACGTTGATGACACCACCCATTGCAGAAGAGCCGTAGAGGACAGATGCAGGGCCTTTTACTATCTCAATCCTTTCGATATCGTCAACAGGTATCTCTGCAAGATTTACCGTGCCTGCATAATGGCCATTGATAAGGACAAGCACCCTGCTTTTCAGCTCACTCATAAGATCTGTTGTCAGGCCTCTCAATTCAATTCTGCCTGTAAGTGCGCCTGGATATTTGTGGACATGGCCGATCCCAGCCTCTGCAATGAGGTCTCCGGCATCCCTGGCGGTAGAATTCTTTATGTCTTCCTGGGTGATTACCTGGACAGATGCAGGGACGTCTTTTTCAGGCTCCGCAATCTTTGTTGCAGTTACGACGACCTCGCCCAATGGCATGGCCGCTTCATCTGCAGACGCAGAAGCGGCAAAAAGGATAAGAACCAAGGAAAAAATAAGATTTATTGCTGAAAATAGCGTATTTTTCATCTCTTCCTCCCTCGAGAAGTCTGTTGTTGAGTTTTCATGGTCTGGATAGGTCTTCCGGCTTAAGGGCAACGTCAATTTCCTACTCGCCCGCCTTCCCATCATGGTGTTACCCAGGACAGTGGCTTTAAATCGGGCTTTCGTTCCCTTTTACGGCTGCGGGGCAGCGGGAGAATCACACTCCTCTTCCCTGGCATCCAAACTATAGTATTTTTAGAAATTCCTTATCGATTTAAAAAACATGCGGTAATCGCCTGCAATCACCCCCCTTCAAAACCGTATACAACTGGTCAAAAACCAAAAACTCCTACCTTTTTCATCTGTACCATCTCAACAAGGCAGTCGGCTCTCAGTCCTTCAATAGTATGATAATCAGCACCAAGCTGTGACGCTATCTGAAGGGCCAGATCGGTCTTGATGAACCCACTCTTGTCTTCTGTATCCACAACGATGTAATCTGTCGAGCTCAATTCACTGAGGAGTTGGGCCATCTTTCTGACCTCTTCACCTATCGGGGCCCCTGAAATACCCTGGTTGGCCCTACCGTCTGTTATGAGCACGCCGATAGCCCTCATTTCAGGCGATTTGACCGTTGCCCGTTTGATAAGTCTGTAGGCCTCCAAAAGCCCCGCCGCCAAAGGGGTCTTGCCGCCGACAGGGATTTCCCTCAGTCTCCTTGAGGCGTTTTCAACGCTTGATGTAGGCGGCAGTATGACCTCGGCCCTGTCTTTTCTAAAGACTATCATGGAGACCCTGTCTCTTTTCTGATAACAGTCCATGAGCAGGGACTGGACAGCCCCTTTGGTCTCCACCATCCTTCTCCTGGCGCCCATTGAGCCCGACCCGTCCACAACAAAGACTACGAGGTGACCCATCTTTTTCTCCCTCTGCTTGAATCTCAGGTCATCGTCGCGAATCAGGATCACCTCTGTCCTGCCCCTTGCCTTTTGATGAGGGGCCGCGGCCCGGAGCGTTGCATCGATGGCTATATCATCCTTCTTTCTCTGGACGCTCTTTACATACCTGCCGCTCTTGTCCCTTGACCCTGTCTTTGTCCTTCTGCCGGATACAGACCGGTTTACCCGGTCCTTTCTGAGTATTATCCTTTTTGTCTTAAACAGCCCGCCGGTCTCAAAGACCTCTTCTTTGGGGTTTGATTCCATCTGTTGGCGGCCGCCGTCATCCGGCCCGTCCATTCCGGCCTGATCGGGGCGGGACCCATCAGGCTCACGGTGTTTACCGCTCGATTGAGACCCATGCTGTTTCTCCTGCCCGTCAGACCCTGTCTGTTCCCCGTGTTCCTGACGCCCCTCCTGTTGTTCCGTCTGCTGCTCCATCTGCTGCTGTTGCTGTTGCTGGGATACCCTTTTCCTGTGCGCAAGCACAAGAGGGGCGACGGCGTCCACGTCATCCCTCGTCACTTCTTTGCGGCCGCAATAGGCGGCATGGGCCCGTGCGGCATACATGAGATATATGTCGCCCCTCGATCCGGGGATATTGTTTTCAATGCACAATTGCGCGATATAATCCCTTGTCTCAGCCGGGATGACCGTATCTTTCAGAACAGAACGACAGGAACGGATCTTATCCCTCAGGCATCGGTCCTCCCTGCTCAAAGACCGGCCAAAGACATCGGGCGCCGCCTTTTTAATAACCTCTATCCTCTGCGGCCCTTCTTTTAACCCTTCCCACAAGACCATCATACCGAAACGGTCGAGCAGATGGGGCGAAAGCACCCCTTCCTCCTGGTTCATGCTTGCAACCAGGATAAACCGTGAGGGATGTCTCAATGCAATCCCTTCCCGCTCAACGATGTTTTCTCCGCGGCCCATGGCCTCGAGGACAAGCGAGGCTATATCGGGTGAGAGCAGATTGACGTCATCAATATAGACAACGCCACCATCGGCGCGGCCCAGGACACCAGGCTGAAAGACCCTCCTGCCTGTCTTTATCGTATCTTCAATATTTACGCCCCCCATAAGGGCGTCTTCCGTGATATTGAGCGGGAGGTCTATAAAAGGGAAGGCTTCAGGCAGTATCTCTTTAAAAAGCCTTGAGAGCGTTGACTTGCCGCTCCCCTTTTCACCAGCGAACAAAACACCCCCACAATTAGGATCTATGGCATTTAAGATCAACGCAAGTTTCGCATCGTCATGCCCGACAAAGTCACTGAATGTCATGCCCGCAGAACCCCGGTAAGCGCTGTCTCAAGCCTTTCCATACCTACCCCCATCTCTTCAAATGGAAGCCTCTTCATTCTGTGGCTCAGGGCGAGCTGGGCCACATCCCTGATGTCATCATCGCTTATGGACACCCTGCCCCTGAAGGCGGCCAGGGCCATTGCCGCCTTCATCATCACGATATCGGCCCTGTGGCCATCGAGCTCAAGCGAGGTGGTGACGCCTACGATTCTTTCAAGTGCAGCATCAGGAGGTATGATACGGCCGAGCCTCCCCTTTGCCGCCATGATCCCCTTTGAAAGCCCATCCTGTTCGGGCTGCCAAACAGCTGCAAATGCCTCTGGATCGGCATCAAAGGCGGCCCTTCGTCTGAGTATCTCTACCCTCTTCGCCTTGTCCTGGATCGATCCAACCTGCACGCACAGGCCGAACCTGTCCAGGAGCTGCGGCCTTAGGTCACCTTCCTCAGGGTTCATCGTTCCTACAAGAATAAACCTTGCAGGATGCGTAAAGGACACCCCCTCCCTTTCGACCGTATTTACCCCCATGGCCGCCGAGTCCAGCAACAGATCCACAATATGGTCTTCAAGGAGATTCACCTCATCGACGTATAAGAAATTCCTGTTTGCAGCGGCAAGTATCCCGGGCTCAAATCTCTTTTCGCCTTTTTTGATGGCGTGTTCGATATCGAGCGTGCCTATCAGCCTGTCTTCCGTGATACCGAGCGGGAGCTCGACGACCTCCATCTTCTTTCTTTCACGTTCAAGACTGCCTTCGCTCTCCAATATCTCCCTGCACCCGCTGCAAAGAAGACCGTCCGGATCGCAGTTAAAAGGACACCCTTTCACCACATCGATCTCAGGGAGGAGTTCGGCAAGCGCCCTCACTGCCGTGCTTTTGGCGGTCCCCTTCTCGCCCATTATCAACAACCCGCCTATCGATGGGTTTATCACGTTCAATATCAATCCGGTCTTCATCTCATCCTGGCCGACTATCGCAGTAAACGGGAATATCATTTAAGGACCTCCTCCATCTTTTTCTTCCATGCCTCCACCTCTTCCTTAGTGACAATATCTATGCCGCCTCCCTGAAAATCGCCCTTAATATCACCCATCCGTTCCTCGATCCACCCCTCTATCTCCACATACAACTGGGTCAGGGCCTCCTTGACATCTGGCGCAGGGTCCCACAGGCCCCGCTGAGCCACCTCCATCAGTCTCCTTGCCATCTCCTCCAGCGCCCATGGATTGTTCTCTTCAAAGAATCTTCTGTTCTCCTCATCCATCATGAAGGTGCGGGCTATCTCATCGAATATCCAGTCATCCACCTCTTGAGTGGTCGCCTCCCATCCATAGACCCTCCCCACCCTTTGCGAGATATCGCCAGCGCCCTTGTATCCATGCCTCTTCATCCCCTCAATCCACTTCGGATTGAGCAGTTTGCTCCTGACCACCCTTCTTATCTCGTCCGCCAGGTCGCGCACCTCGACGTGTTCCGGCTCCCTCGTATCGCCGTAATAGGTCTTGACCTCCTTGCCGGAGATGGTCCTTGCCGCTGCGGTCATCCCCCCGTGGGTCCCGAAATAGCAGCAGCAGCCGAAGAGGTCGTATTCGTCCGTTACGACCTTGTTGTAGGTGACGTCAACGGTCTTGAGATTTTCGGCCAATTGTCTGTGTCTTTCAGCGCCGAATATCCCTTTGCCGTAGGCATAACCGTTCCAATAGACAAACACATCGGAGAGGTCCTTTTCTTCCTTCCAGGCGGATGCATATACGGCAAGATTGACGCCGGCCTGATAGGTGCCTGGCTTTGAGGCGAATATACGAAGCGTTGCGTCGCGCCACACGTCTTTAGATGATCGGTCATCATCCCCGATCCGGGCCAGCGTATGTCTTCTTACATGGTTCATATCAAGCGGCTCATCCAATGAGGCGACCGCCTGTACGGCCTCGTCCAGGAGTTCCATGCAATTTGGAAAGTTGTCCCTCGTTATGCCTGAGACACGAATTGTCAGGTCTATCCTCGGCCTGCCCAACTCGGCAAGCGGGATTATCTCAAACCCCTTTACCCTTCCGTTGGAAAGCCATACAGGTCTCACCCCGAGGAGATACATCATCTGGGACATCCCCTCGCCATCCGCCCACATGATGTCGCTGCACATCCAGAAGATAGCGATATTTTCAGGATACCTGCCTTCTTCGCTCAGATGTTTTTCAATTACGGCATCCGCCAGCCTCCGCCCAACTTCCCACGCGGCCTTTGTCGGGATTTTATAAGGATCTAGAGAATAGAAATTTCTCCCGGTCGGCAGGATGTCGTCCCTGCCGCGTGTGATGAGCCCGGATGGCCCGGCAGGGACATATCCTGCCTCAAAGCCATGCAGCAGGGCATCTATCTCCCTTGATTCCTCGATTCTCCTGTTTAGATCGAGTATCCTTTTCTTGATCTTTATCCATGGGTAAGTATCCCACTTGACATTTACGCCTTTGGCAATATCCAGCAATGCATCTCCATCCGCGTTGAACATCTTCACCCCTCCATATTTATTACCTCTTCGATCAGTCTTTTCCCTATGCGGTCTATCTCCTCCAAAAGCTCACCATGCCCCTTTTTTCTGACGGGATGGACGCCGCCCGGGTTGGAGAGTAATTCGCTCAAATCCAACCCCATCATCTTCGCAATCTCACGCCTCAATGAAACATCTTCACCGGCGTCATATCTCAAGATCGAATAGATAAAACCTGCCCTCCTTTCTCCTTCAGGCAATTCTCCGAATACATGCATACCGTCCTGAATCTGGGTGTTTCTTGTCCTCGACAATGCGCCGTGGGCCTCCCTGACTATTTCGTCAAAGGGCAAGGCGTGAAGTCCTTCGTCGTCCAATTCACAAAGCCCCACCCTTTTGACCCTTCCCGTCCCTTTATCGACGGTAGAGACCTTTATCTCCTTATCCAGGTTCGTCTTCTTTATTGCATCCATTATGAGATGCTCAAGGGCATGGACCCTGGCCTTATCCAGACCCTTCACCTGTTCGTATTCGCCCAGAAATCGTCCCAGCTCCTCCAGTTCCTCATACACCCCCCCTTGTGTCATCACCGTCTGCATGTGGTCAACAAGGGTCGCATAACTACGACGTTTTGCAATTGTGCCCTCTGGCGGGTTGTCGGCATTGTAGATATAGAGATGAGGGATATGACCTATAGCTATATCGGGGTAGCAGTCTCCTGAAAGGGCCGTGCCTTTGCCCGGCAGGAACTCAAGATTCCCATGGGTTCCGACATGAACGATCGCATCCGCCTTGAAGTCATACTCAAGATAACGATATGTCGCCATGTATTGGTGAGGCGGGGGGACATCAGGGTCATGGAGTATCTTGCACACCCTGCCGTCACACCTGGCGCCTGCGCAACCACGCTTTGGCTGTACGCATACCACTGCATTCCCATAATCAACCCCTGTCACAAGGATCTTTCCATCATGGACCATGGCGGCAGGAATCCCATCTTTTTCTACCCCAGGAGGATCGCCCCAGGCCTCGCACACCCTCTTTCTTACGGTTTCAGACAGGGCATTGAACCACTCCTCGTATTCCTCCTTCGTCACCATCTTCAATACGCCACCCTTTTCTACGATTTCATCAGTTGTTGTCCACCTGAATTCTGATATCGCCTTTCGATTCATTATGGTATCAATGAGTTCCTTGCCGTCCTTTGGCGGAACAACATCATAACCCGCCGCCTTCATTTTATTTATTATCCTTGCGACAGACTCCAGGGTATCGAGATGAGCGCCCGCCCCGACAGTTGCCTCGACTGATGCGCATGGATTATTATGGAGCATAAAGGCTATCTTACGCCTACCTACAGGCCTTCTTTTCAATCTTATCCAGTTTGCCACCCGTCTTGCCAATTTTCCCATTCTTTCTTCAAAGGCAATGCGTTTATCGCCTCCTTTTTCTTTGAGCCCGCCTATAATTATCGGCTCTATCCTGCCCTCGAACTCCGGCATCGCAATAGACCAGCCGATGCTGCTTCCATCCGTGCCCTGGGGGTCACTCCACCACTCCTCCATTGTCTTATAATAGGATGTGACCGGCATAAACACAGGGACATCGAGCCTTTTAAGTATATCCACGCCTTCCAGGGCAACCTTTCCGCCTTCCATGGAGGCTCGGCTTGAACCAATAAGAAACATCTGAAGATTGATGAGGGCATCTATTCTTGGTTTCCCATCTTTGAGGAGGTATTCGCAGACGACCTCTCCGCTTCCCTTTGTCCCAAGGCCATCGTCCCTTACAGAATATGAAAAGACAGGGATGACGACCAATCCAAGGGACTCGACCTTTCTTATCAAGGTATCCTCGATTCCAAGGTTTTTGTTGACCCAGTGAAAACGTGAAAAGAGGAGGCCGACAGCGCCTTCTGTCTTGGGAAAATCGGGTTTTCTTTTGTATAAACCATACCATTTCAGGTAATTTTCGATATTGTCAAAGATATCCGGCGCATCGGGATGATACAGCCCTTCCCACGGGATCGGCTTTGGCGGCTCTACATCAATATCCACTCCACAGACTGCGTTAGCGATATAGCAGAGCATTTGAATAAAATTTTCCTCTCCGTTATAGGTTATATAGGTATGAACCCTGGCCACAATATCCGGTTTTACATTAGACATGGCCCAGTACGACGGGTCATGACCGACGCATATTATCGGTACGGATTTTCCTATCTCATTCAGGCTCTTTTCTATAACATCCCATATGGATTCTGTTGAACGATAAAGCAGGATTACATCTGCCTCCTCAGCCTCTTTAAGTACAACGCCTATATCTTCATGCCCTTCATCAAGATATCTTGATGAATAAACCCCTACATCTATAATCCCTTCCAAGGCCTTGCCCGCCCTTTTAAGTGTGCCGCAATGCGAATGCCACATGATAGATAATATCTTTTTCATTGCCTGGCTCCTGATTGTCCATGTTTTGTCTAGCTTAATCTATACACAATAGGTATTATCAATTCCGCCTTGACAGGGGGCTTCGGAAACGGTGCCGTCTTCTCTATTGTCTTTATCGCATTTGCATCAAGGACGCCGAAGCCTGATGACTTTACGACCTTTATATCTCCCACCTGTCCATCATCCAAAACAGTAAAAGAGACCACGACCCTGCCCGACCACCCCATCTTTCTTGCAAGCATGGGATAGGAGAGGTTTCGCATTATCATATCCCTGATGTATGCGAAATGTTCACTTATGTATCTCTGTCTCTGCTCATCTCTGACCGACAGACTATGACCCCCAGATTGATCGCTACTTTGACCACTGATCTGGCCGGGTTTATACGCGTCATCTGGCGCCGGCTGATCAGAGGCATCACCATCTGCCTCCGTCGGCATTTCTTTAGCGGCCTCATGGACAGGAGCCGTCTCTTTGTTCGCAATGACCTCTTCTTCAATAATATGCGCGGGCCGCTGGATCGGCCTTCCAGCCACCGCCCTTACTGCGGCCTTTGCTGTGGATCGATGCACAATATATTTTGCCACCCCTGTTTCTTTTCTAACATCCGCCTTCAAATGCCTGAGAGCCGCCTTCTCTTCAACGCCCTTCATGTCGTCGGCAATACTGAAGTCAATGACTATCGGCGGCCTCTTGTTCCATCTGATGGAATGGGAAAGGCCGAAGACCAGCGACAACAAGACCACATGAAGCAAAAATGATATCTGAAATCCCCTGGCGGCGTGATTCATGGCCTGTTCGCATCAGTGGTCTGAAGGCTCAGTCTCTTGAACCCGAGACCCTTTATCCTATCCAGGACATCTACAAACCTCTGAAGCACTATGGACCTATCAGCCCTTATCAGGATTGCGGTATCTCTATCAAGGCCCTTCATTGAACCAGTCATCCCGTCAAGGGACACAGGCCTTGAATCCAGATAAATATTGCCACCCCTGTCTATCTCTATAGTCCTGGTCTTCAACATCTCAGCGCTGTTCTTCGATGACACCCTCGGAAGCTCGACAGGGATTGCGCCGGAGGCTATAAACGCCGAGGTGGTCAGAACTATGGTGAGGAGCACGAGCATGACATCGACAAGGGGTATGACATTCATGTAATCAAAACCCTTTTCTTCCATCTTCGCCTCCTTGGTCTCTCTTTGACCTGTCGATCTCCCACTGCATCATAACCACCTTCGCCCTTCTCAAGAGGAGGTTGTAAAGGGCTGTAGACGGTATAGCCACAAGGAGCCCGGCTGCGGTTGCCTTGAGTGCAAGGGCAAGACCGATCATTGTCTTACCTGTGTCCATAAATCCCTCTGTCCCCATTGTATAAAATGTCAGCATGATCCCCAGAACCGTCCCCAGGAGCCCTATATAAGGGGCATTGCTCCCTATAGTGGCTATAATATGTAGCCGCTCCGTTAGGACAAGCTCCAGCTCCCTTTTGTCAGCATAGCGCCCTGCATCTATATTCTTATAGAGAAGATACCGCTCGATGGCTATTCCGACTGAAACGAAACTTAAAAGGATCAAAAGACCTATCACGCCGTAGTCAACGGCGACCTTAAACAATTCCAATACAGTTCTCCATGCCCACTAATTCTTAATGCAGCGTCTTCCCATCGGCTGCCGGCCCGATGGGCACAAGGTGCCTGAAGCCACTGCAATCTACCTCTTCCGTCTCAACTCCATAGACCAGATTCATATTTTCCTTGCTCATGACGGAACCAGGAGGCCCTTTTGATACAAGGCGTCCGTTGTGCAGCATGACCACCTGATCCGAAAACCTGTAGGCAAGATTCAGGTCATGCAGCACGATTAAAATACCTATCTGTCTTTGTGACGCCGCTGCCATCAAAGACTCCATGACCTCAAACTGGCGTCTTAAATCAAGATTGCTTGCCGGTTCATCAAGGAGCATATAGTCCGCCTCCTGGACAAGGACCCTGGCAAAGAGCACCCTCTGCCTCTCGCAGCCGCTCAGTTCATTAAAATCCCTGTTCGGATCCATGTTGAACGCATCAAGCACTGCGATCGTCTTGTCCACATCTTCTTCAGTGGGTTGCCATGCCGTTGAATATGATCTTCTGCCCATGATGACTACATCAAAGACCGTCATGTGGGGCCTTGGGAAATGGCCTTCTTGCGGCATGTATGAAAGGCGCTGCGAGCGTCTCGTCACCCCCATCAAGAAGGCGTCTTCGCCGTCTATGGTCACCGAGCCCTCTGTTGCTATAAATATCCTGAGGATACACCTTAAGAGCGTACTCTTTCCTGCACCGTTAGGCCCTATGACAGAGACTATCTCTCCACGGTTTATGCTAAACGAGATGTCTTTAAGTATCTCACGGCCTTTATGTCTGAAACCTAATCCATTCACAGCCAGCATGGCCAATAGCCCCCTGTCTTTTTAATGAAGAGATAGAGCAGACGGAATAATTATTTTCATACCATTATGATGCAGCACAAAGACATCAATTCCATAGAGCAGCCTTAAGCTCTCTTCAGATATAACCTGACTTGGCTTGCCATGAGATATCACAGAACCATTATTGATCATTACAACCCTATCAGAAAAAAAGGCCGCAAGGTTAGGATCATGTATAGTCATGAGCGTAATCAAACCTTTTCGCATTACCATGTCTCTCACCTTTTTCAAGACGAGCAATTGATTTCTGAAGTCAAGGTGAGAAGTCGGCTCATCCAGCAGCAGGACAGGCGTATCCTGTGCAATAGCCCTCGCCATCAGGACGAGCTGCCTTTCGCCCCCGCTCAGCATGGTGTATCGACGGTCTCTAAGCCCTGCTATGCCGACCTCTTCTATCGCCTCTTCAGCCTTCATATAGTCCTTTCCTGATGGCATGGAAAAGGCCTTGACATGGGCGGTCCTTCCCATCAAAACCACATCAAAGACCGAGTAAGGAAACGGTGGCTCATGGTCCTGAGGGACACAGGAAAGGAGTTTTGCCCTCTTCTTTGGAGCCAGAGTGGTTATATCCTGATTTTCAAGATAGATTGCGCCTGATTTCGGCTTGAGTTGCCCTGATATGCACCTGAAAAGCGTGGTCTTACCTGATCCATTGGGCCCGAGTATCGCCGTAACCTCCCCGGGCATCGCCTTGAATCCGACCCTTTTCAAGACACCGTGGCAGTCCGTCGTCTGTCCATTAGTTCTGGCGGATTGATAACCGGCGCTGATATCTTTGATCTCCAGCATATCATCAGCCCTTAAAAAGGCCCTTTTCGCCCCTTCTCATGAGATACATAAAAAACGGCGCCCCGGAGATCGCCGTGATTATACCAACGGGTATCTCAAGGTTTGACATGCCCCTTGAGATGGTATCCGCAAGGATCATGAATGCGGCGCCCCCTGCAATGCTCAATGGAAGAAGCATCTTGTGATCAGGGCCGCTCATCATCCTTATTAGATGCGGGACCATAAGCCCCACCCAACCTATGATCCCGCTTACCGATACGGCGATGCTTACTGCAAGGGATGTCGAACCGATAAGCATCATCCGCTCCATTCTTACATTTACCCCTAGCGCCCTTGCCTCATCGTCTCCCATGCTGATGGCGTTCAGTCTCCAGCGCATGAAAAAGACCGGGGACATCCCGATGACAACACCCAGAAAGGCGATCCTTACAGAGCGCCAGTCAGAGAGAGAAAAGCTCCCCATCAGCCAGAAGACTATGCTTTGCAGCCTGTTCGGATCGACCATGAACTTGACTATAGATAGCATGGCAGTAAAAAAAGATGACACCACCACGCCTGAGAGGACGAGAGACAGCCTCAATATCTCGCCCTGGGCGCTTGCCATAAGGAAGGTCAGGGCAACCGCCAGCATCCCGAAGAAAAAGGCGCTGACCTGAACAGGTATCCATGGCAGAAAACCGATGGAGACCGCGCAACCAAAGGCGGCCCCTGCTGAGATGCCAAGTAGATACGGGTCCACCAGGGGGTTCCTGAATATCCCCTGAAGCGCGGCCCCTGAGCCGGAAAGGGCGACGCCCACAAGCCCTGCAAGGAGTATCCGCGGAAGCCTTATGTCGAATATGATGGCGGCCTCAGGACGGCTTACCTGGGTCGCGCCTTTGAAAATCCCGTTGAACAGGATCGACAGCACCTCAAAAAATGACAGGTTGTATGCCCCCATAAATATGGAAAACATACCTGCAAGGATCGGGGACAAAAGCACTATCCATACCACCGGCCTTTTACTGCGCAATTTTATCTATCTCCCCATAGGAAACCCCGAAGACATTCCTGTAAAAGCGGTCAACCACACCATCGAAATCTACGTCCTTGAAATATTCCGGATAGGTCTTCATGGCCATCCAGAGGGCGATGGGCGCAAGCCTCGGAGACCATGTCGACCATTCAGGGGCCCTGTAAACCCTGTTTTCACGCACCGCCTTTACCGACGCCCACTGAGAGCCCTTTGTAACCGTCTCGATCGGATAGCCTGCATTACCCCATATAAATATCACATCAGGACTCCATGTAATAATCCTTTCAAGCGAGACATCCCTATTCCTCTCCTGTATATCGCCGGCAGGATTTATGCAGCCTATCATCTTAAAGATATCGTTAGTTACGCCTATGCCGCATGCAACCGTAGTGGGCTTGCCGCCAAGCCACAGGCACCTCTTTCTCTTTTCCTCAGGAATAGTTGCAACCCGCTGTCTGATGAGCCTGAATATCTCCTCCATCTTATTAATGACGAACTCCGTGCGTTTCTCTCTGTTGAACAGCCTTCCGTGAAGCCTCATCACCTCATAGAGCTCTTCGATACCCTCTGGATAGACGCCGATGACCTTAAGGCCCTTTTGTTCCATAAATCTCATGATCTCAGGCCTGTATGTCCATGTGATTATGAGATCAGGCTTAAGGGCAAGTATCGCCTCTATGTTGACATTATCCCCTGTGCCGACTGACGGTATGGTTTTTTCGGCATCCGGCATTGTCGCCTTGAATAGATCGTCATGAGAATAGGCCCATCTGTTTATCCCTGCCACATCATCCCAGATATCAAGCGCCGGTATGAGATCATATGTGATAAGAATGACAGCCCTCTTTACCGGCGCATCAACGGTAACCACCCTGCCAAGTTTATCTTTGTATGTGACAGTATAAGCCAATACATGACTGATATCCATCAAAGATAATATAACTATCAGGCCTGTAATGACTGTCTGTTTCTTCATGGCCTAAAATTTTATCTCCAGCTCGCCGAACCACTGTCTTCCAGGCGTCTTGTAGTATGAGTAATAATCTCTATCAAATAAATTATCGATTGAAAAAGACAACTTTGAATAATTCGTCAAATTATAGGATATCTTTGTATCAACCACAAAATATGGGTCATAAGATGTATAAACCCCGTTTAATCTGTCTCTGTTTTCATCATCGCCGTATCTCTTGCCGACATATCTTCCGATAACAGATGTCATAATCCTTCCTTCTGTATATTCACAGCCCAGGTTAAACATCTTTTCCGGCACATCCATCATCTTCTTACCCTCTGTTGATGGTTTTGCTGCATTTTCTTTTATCTTCGCATCTGTATATGTAAAATTTGCG
>NZ_JBMFRG010000028.1:0-25867 GCF_049968175.1 Dissulfurimicrobium sp. | reverse complement strand
GTAATTCATTATATTCTATTGGAATATTATGATTTATTTTTTGATAGTTTTCATGTAATTGTTTTATTTGTAGTGCTAAATTAGCAAGTTCATTTTTAGCTTTATTTAGTTTTTCATTTTTTATTTTTTGACTAATATTTTTTGCCTGAATTGCTAATATTTTTGTTTTTTTTGCAGCATATATGGCTTCATAATATTCTTTATTATTAGCATATATATATGCTTTTAATAATAGATTTTGAGCATCAGATATTTGTTGTTTGGCATATATTAAAGCATTATGATATTCTGCATCTTTTACTGCTGATATTGCTTCTTGTCTTGCTATTCTCCATTCTTTTTGTTCTTTGCCTATTGGTGTTTTTTCCCATAATTTTTCGAGTTGTTCTTGAATAGAATGTTTGATATTTTGAAATGATGGCAAAGAAAACGCTGATGTGGCTAATGTATATAAAACAATAGCCAACACGATAAGATATCTGTTGATATAGATAATTTTTTTTTGCTGCACCTATTTAGCCAGAAGATTGTTGATGATATGATCTTTTATCCACTTGTCGTCCCACCATTCTGTTGGATTTATAAAGACTCCGTGCACCATCATTGCATAGTGCAGATGGTCGCCGCCGCTGAGACCCGTTGAATCGGTAGTGCCAATTATTGTCCCACGTTCCACCCTGGCTCCAACGGCTGTATTGATTGATTCAAGGTGTCCGTATAGACTGGCAAGCCCAAAGCCGTGGTCTATAATGATTGCGTTTCCATATATACCGAGATATCCGGTAAAAATTACCTTGCCTGAATTGCCTGCCCGGACAGGGAATTGTGCGAGGGCCGCTATGTCAACGCCCATATGATGTGCTTGTGATATCTCTTTGCCGTTGTAAAAATAATGGCGCTCGTCCGCGAAGCCAGCCCTCTTGGCCCCTGGCGGCCTTATAAATGCGCCCTGCCACATGATCTTTGGAGAGCTTTTCAGGCATATGTTTTTTATCTCCTGGTCGTTTTCGGTTCGTAATTTGCTGTTCACTTGCAAGAATATATTGAGAGGTGTTCCGGTCAAGTCTGGGTACCTCGCAGTGAACTCGGGCATTTTTTGTTCAAGGAAGTTGTCGCTGATATTGATCCGATCCACCTTAGGCGCCATGTAGTGGATTTGATATGGGAATCCGGTCTTGGCCACATTTCCCGCTGTGTCTACTGCTTCTATATATAATTTGGGCCGTGGGACATCGAATGGGATGGCTATGAGGGCTGAATATTCACCTGCACTGCCTTGCGGTCTCGGGTATGCCGGGAAAAATATATCATCTACCCAAACGCCTGTTCGTGATATATCCTTGTTGACCTTGTAAGAAACTAGACCAGCGCCGCCCGATATCATATTGTGTATTGTGCTAAGTACGGTTATCGACGGCGGTGTGACGTCTATGACGACTTCAGACTGGAAAGTCGTTTCATTTCCATTAAAGTCATTTCTCCACGAGGCGTCCCTTGCGGTTGCCCTCAAAATGGCCTTTCCCTGATGAAGACCCATGGCAAGCGGCGCCACTTGCCATGATACGATCTTGTCCTTGATGCTAGTTCCTTTCCACCAGCTTATAACCGGGAATCTTTTTGATTCGAGTGTTACCACTTTTTTGCCTTGAATGATGGAGGCTGTTATCTCCCTAATCCCTCTGCCGGAGTCATGAAATCTGAAGCTGATAACTGCCTCCCTGCCGATAACTCGAGGGGCCGAGATGGCGTTGATCTCAGGTGGGGGGCCTTTCAACATCATTGTCGAGACAATTGTTCCTGCCAGAAGGATGGCGGCTAATACTGCACAGGAAAAATATATGAGAAATTTACCCATATTACCTCTTGGATCACAATTTAATTCCTCTACCATTATAGCCGTTCATGGCCTTTTCTAATCCCTCTTTTATAAAACATATAATACCCTCAAGCGCCATCGTCAGTACATCCTGCAATATCTTTATCTCGTCTCCTCCAAAAGGTGATAATACATAGTGATCTATTGGAGCGCGGTCTTTGGGGCGTCCTATGCCGATTTTCAGCCTCGGAAATTGATTTGTCCCGATTGATTCGATGATCGATCTTATACCGTTGTGTCCACCTGCGCCACCCCCCCTTGAAAACTTGAAGGTACCAAGCGGCATGTCGATGTCGTCGTGTATGACCATCATGGCTGGCGGTTCAATGTTATAATAGACCAGCATCTTTGCCACGGCATCTCCGCTTTTGTTCATATAGGTAAGCGGCTTTAAAAGGACTATAGGGCGCTGTTCGATGATGCCCGATCCTATTTCGCACGTGGTCTGTTTGAATCGTTTAAAGGCTATACCATAATTCGACGCCAAGGCATCTAGCGCCATAAAGCCTACATTATGGCGGGTCATGGCATATTGAGACCCAGGATTCCCCAGGCCGGCTAACATGATTTTAGACACTTTAAGGATCGTTTAAGTACGCACCATCAGTTTATGTGACTCCCCCCTCCTCATATAAGGAGGGGGCTGGATGCCTTATTTGTTTTCGGTCTGAGTGGTTGTAGTTGTCTCCGCTGCTGCCTCGGCCTCTGTCGTTTCGCTGGCCTTTTCCTCAATCCCTGCGCCTACTATGGTTATAAATGCTGTCTTTGGGTCTTCCATGATTCTTACCCCGGCAGGGGCTACTAGATCAGCGGCGTGTATCGCCTCGCCGAGCCCTAAGTCAGACACATCGACCAAGATCTCCTTTGGTATGGACATCGGAAGACATGATACCTTTACTGTGCGTTTGATGATTTCAAGGATGCCATTTTCTATCTCAACCCCCCTTGCCTTGCCTGTGATTGCAATGGGTACGTCTACCCTTACCTCTTCATCCATATAGACCTCGTAAAAGTCTATGTGACGGATGCGTTCATTCACTGGGTGGAGCTGCAATTCTTTGACAAGGGCCAATCGACTTGCTTCATCACCGCCAGCTCCTCTGAGGTTAAGTGAAAACAATATCTGTTCCCCCTTGGAGGTCTCAATAATCCTGTTGAATCTATGTGCGTCTACAGACAACGGAACGGATTTGTTCTTCGGCCCGTATAATACGCCCGGGAGCCTCCCCGCGCCGCGCAGTTTTCTCGCCACCCCCTTCCCAGTCTCGTCACGCATTAATGCATCCAAAGTCACCTGTTTCATCTTGTCAATGCTCCTTTTAACTATACAAAGAGTAAACTTACCGAATCATCATTATGTATACGTCTTATTGCCTCTCCTAAAAGACTGGAGACAGACAGTACCTTTATCTTGTCGAACTTTTTGGCCTCTTCATTCAGGGGGATGGTGTTGGTCACCACCAGTGAGTCGAGCACCGACTGCCTTATGCGTTCTATGGCTGGTCCGGAAAGTACAGGGTGTGTTGCACAGCCGTGCACGCAGCTCGCCCCTTGCGCCATAAGTGCCTCAGCAGCCTTGCAGAGCGTGCCAGCCGTGTCCACCATGTCGTCCAATATAACGGCAGTCTTGCCTTTTACATCGCCAATTATGTTCATAACCGTTGCCTCATTGGGCCTTTCCCTTCGTTTATCTATAATGGCCAAACCGGCCCCAAGCCTTTTGGCGAAAGCCCTGGTCCTTTCCACCCCTCCTGCATCAGGAGATACCATCACTACCTGGCCCTGAATATTTGTTTTGAGATAATCGAGCAATACAGGGGCTGCAAATAGATGATCAACCGGTATATTAAAAAAACCTTGTATCTGGCCGGCATGGAGATCCATGGCAAGAACCCTCCTTGCACCAGCAGTTGTTATTATATCAGCCACCAGTTTGGCAGTTATCGGTACCCTAGGCGCCGCCTTTCTATCTTGTCGCGCATAGCCGTAATAGGGAAGTACGGCCGTGATTCTCCTGGAGGAGGCCCTTCTCAGCGCGTCTATCATGATGAGGAGTTCCATAAGGTTGTTGTTGACAGGAGGACATGTGGATTGGATCACGAATACATCGGCCCCCCTTACGTTTTCCCCTATCTCTACAAATACCTCACCGTCGCTGAATGTCTTGACCGTGGCCCTTCCCATCGGCAGTCCAAGATAGTCACATATCTCTTGAGACAGTTTGGGATTGGAGTTCCCACTGAATATCTTGATATTATTGACCGGCATTTGAAGACACCCCATTAATGGTTGAAATCAGTTACTGGGGTGGGAGGATTCGAACCTCCGAATACGGGTTCCAAAGACCCGTGTCTTACCGCTTGACGACACCCCAATCGATAGTTTGTCATGTTAAAATATCTTTAATGTTTAGCCCAAGGCCTTGGTCAAGTATATGCGCTGATTGTCTCTGACGACCAGGCCTGAGGCAGCTGCCTTGGCCTTTTCTGCTGAGGAGAAGACCCCGAAGACCGTTGAGCCGCTGCCAGACATAAGAGCGGTCTCAGCCCCCAACTCCATGAGCCGATTCTTTATGGCCTTTATTTGGGGATAAATGGGAGTCACGGCCATTTCGAGGTCATTAGTCCATCTCCTGACATGCAAGGCTAGCTCGGCGTCAAAAATAGTGTCAAGAGGTCGAGTTGTCAACTCAAAATGCTCATAGACCCATTTTGTGCTTATACTAAAACCGGGCCAGACCAGGAGGTAGTGAAACAGCGGGATTTTGATGGCCTTAAGCCTGTTCCCGACCCCGGTTCCTATTGCCGATGCCGCATCATGCATAAAGAAAGGGACATCGGCACCAAGCCTACAGCCAATACCATTGAGATCGTCGCTGTTCATGAGGCCCCCTGACAGCTTGTTCAATCCCTTTAAGACGGCTGCTGCATCGCTGCTCCCGCCGCCGAGGCCGGCGCCGATTGGGATTTGTTTTTTTAATTTTATGTAAACCCCATAGTCTATGCCAGTATAATCCAAAAATGCCTTTGCCGCCTTGAACGCCAGATTGTCTTCCATGCCCGGCAGGTTGTCATCACTACATTCTAAACAGATGCCCCTTTCTTTTTTTGATATGGCCAGTGTTATCTCGTCCCATAGACTGATCTTTTGAAAAATAGTAACGATGTTGTGATACCCGTCCTCTCTCTTTTTTATAATGCGCAGAAACAGATTTATCTTGGCAGGGGCCTTTACGGTGAGGTTGTCCATCGGGGTATGTCTATTGCCTTGAGGCGTTCACAAATCGCAATTGCAGGTCAAAGAGTATGCTCTCCAGGAGCCTCTTTTCGTCATCTTCAAGATTGCCAGTAGTCTTGTCGCGCAACATGATAAGCGTATCTATCACATGTTTGGCGAGGGGTATGTCTTTGTCTTTTTTACCAGAGACAGGGTCGGGGATCTCGCCTAGATGCAGCAATGCCGATGTATTAAGTGAGAGTACAAAGGTTGAAAATGTGACCCTTGGGAGGGGGGTTGATTTTTTGGGACCGGTCTCTCCCTGGCTTCGGTTGTTTTGTTGGTCATTGTGCCGTTCGGTCGTTGAAGCTGAATCGGATGGGTCAAGCCTGTCTTTTTCCATATCCGCCTCTCTAGTCATAGGTTTGTTTAAACACCCATATGCATACACATGTCTTTGGATTCTGGTTTGCTGGCCAATTCCAATAAGATAGACTTTATAATGCCAAAGGGTTATAATAAAAACAAGATATAATAAAAAATATGTAATGGATAAAGAGAAGGTGTGATTATGAATTTTTTTTTAATGGGAGGGACGGGTTTTATTGGTACCCACCTGACAAGCTATTTATTGAAAAAGGGTCATGAGGTTACAGCACTTGTCAGGCGTCCCGTAAAGGCAGAGGAATTTCCGCCTGGCGTATCTATAATCCAGGGTGACCCTTTGCATGCAGGTAGCTGGCAGGATGTGGCATCGCAGAGAGATGTGATAGTAAATCTGGTGGGAAAACCAATCTTGACCAGATGGACGGATGAGGCGCGTGAGGAGATACTCGAAAGTCGTGTGCGTTCCACCCGTTTGGCAGCCGATGTTGCATTAAAAAGAGGTCCTGGCATAACACTCATAAATGCAAACGCCGTAGGCTACTATGGGGACGGAGACAGAGATGCGGTATTTACTGAAGAATCAGCCTGCGGTACAGGTTTTCTTGCGGAAGTGACCATGAAATGGCAGGAAGAGGCGATGAGGGCATCAGAAAATGGGGCAAGGGTAGTTGTGGCCCGCTTAGGTGCAGTGCTAGGCATGGGTGGTGGGATGCTCGCCCAGATGATCCCTGTGTTCAGGCTTGGGGTGGGAGGCCGCCTTGGAGACGGAAGGCAGTGGTTTTCTTGGATACATATCCATGATCTCTGTCGAGCCGTACTTTTTATTGCTGCAAACAAGAAAGTGTCCGGTACGGTAAACATGTGCGCTCCGAATCCTGTCACTAACATGGAATTTACAAAAACCCTTGCAGGCATCCTTGGTCGCCCAGCCATCCTCCCTGTGCCTGGGTTTGCCTTGAGGCTTTTTATTGGTAATGCGGCTGATGTGGCGCTCAAGGGGCAGAGGGTCGTACCGGCAGTACTTGAGAGGGAAGGTTTCGCCTTTGATTTTCCGACGATCAAAGATGCCCTTGAAGACCTTTTGGGAAAATGCTATGGAAGGCGGTAGGTTTAGTCTCTGGAGAAGATAGCCTCTGCAAACTCCTGTGAATCAAAAGGACGCAGGTCTTCCATGCCTTCACCTATACCTATAAAACGTATAGGTATCCGCATCTGGTGGGCAATGCTTATGACGATCCCGCCCTTGGCTGTTCCGTCGAGCTTGGTGAGCACTATGCCTGTTACGCCAGCAGCTTCCTTAAACAGTTTGGCCTGGGAGATAGCGTTTTGTCCTGCCGTAGCATCCAATACAAGCAATGTCTCATGAGGGGCGTTCGGTATCTTTTTTGCTATCACCCTCCTTATCTTTTTCAGTTCTTCCATGAGATTGACCTTTGTATGGAGCCTTCCGGCCGTATCTATAATGATAACGTCTGAATCCCTTTTGAGCCCTGCCTCAATGGCGTCGTAGGCTACGGCTGAAGGATCGGCGCCTGTCTGGTGTTTTATTACCGGGATGCCAGTTTTCTCCCCCCATGCCTCGAGTTGTTCGATGGCTGCTGCCCTGAAGGTGTCGCCAGCGGCGAGCAGGACCCTTTTTCCATCTTTTTTTAGCTTGTAGGAGAGTTTAGCTATGGTGGTGGTCTTGCCTACGCCGTTTACGCCAACGATTAAGATCACAAAGGGGTGCGCCAGCTCCAAATTCATTGGTGGGGCGTCAACCTGCAAAAGACCCGAGATTTGTTCTTTGATGCGCTCTCTGAGCACATTGGGGTCGCTCAGCTCGCGCTTTTTTACCTCGTCTCTGATCCTGGTGAATATTTCTTGGGTTGTGGAAACGCCTATATCGGCTGTTACAAGCACCTCTTCGAGCTCATCCAGGAGTTCAGGGTCTATCTCCTTTTTACCAAGGATCAATTGATCGATCTGGTGTACAAACCCTTGACGGGTCTTGTTCATCCGTTCCTTGAGTCTGCTAAATAGACCAAGGCTGGGCGTTTGACTTGTCTGGGTAAGGTTTTCTTCCTGGGTTGCATCTGTCTTTTTACAGATCACCGTTGTTTCTGACTGAGCAGGCTCTGTGAAATCCTTAATCCCTTGCGCCTCAGTGGCGTTGCCGACGTCGCCCAATCCCTCAGGTTCGGTCTGTTTGTCCCAGTTTTTTATCCTTTGCAGCCATTTTTTTATCATGAAGATCTCGATAGATTTATCTCGTGTCCACCCCCTTGCCGCCTTTTATCAGATATATTAGTTTTTAAAAGGGATCTGCTAAGGCTAAGATGGAATAACTTTGATATTAACGTAACTCTGAAATATAGCAATATATTTAAGAATTAATTAAAGACGATTTTTAGGGGT
Source organism: Dissulfurimicrobium sp. (assembly GCF_049968175.1). Lineage (NCBI taxonomy): Bacteria > Deltaproteobacteria > Dissulfurimicrobium > Dissulfurimicrobium sp. The sequence continues at coordinate 17,991 of NZ_JBMFRG010000028.1, read as the reverse complement.
CTTATATTTAAGATCAAACCGAATGGGGAATGGGGGAGAGGGCCGGTGAACAAATCAGAGATCATAGAGGCGTTGGCTCAAGAGGCAGGCCTAAACTACGGTGTGGCTGAATTTGTAGTGAACGAGGTCTTTACCGCCATAACAGAGGCCCTCATAGATGGAGAGGGTGCGGAGGTGCGCGGTTTCGGCAGTTTTGTGGTCAGAGAGTATAAGCCATATACGGGTAGAAATCCGAAGAGCGGCGAAAAGATCCCGGTTGGACCTAAAAAGTTACCCTTTTTTAAGGTAGGCAAGGAGTTGCGGGAAAGGGTCATAAAGAATTGGGACAAAAAGGCATGACTGGTCAGTAATCAGTATTTAAATACCACCGGCTGTTCACCAGCCGCCTTCGTCTCTACCCGACCTATAATAAAGGCCTTCTCACCGACGACTTGGCTCTGGAAAACGACGTCCTGGGCTTCGGCCTCTGGAACGATCAAGATCATACCTATCCCATAATTAAATATGTGCATCATCTCTTCTGTCTCAATGCCACCCTTTTTTTCTAGGAATGAAAAGATAGGTGGGACCGGCCAGCTTCCGATATTTATTACAGCCTTGCATGAATTCGGGAGTATGCGCGGGATGTTGTCTTGAAAGCCGCCGCCGGTCATATGTACCATTCCATTTATCTTATGCTGTTTTAACAGGTGCGCTATGGTTGTGGCATAAATACGCGTTGGGGTCAGTAATAATTCACCCAGGGGTCTGTTGCCCAATTCAGGGATGTTGTCCGATATTGAAAGCCCTAAATCATCAAAACATATCTTTCTTACGAGGGAGAATCCATTGCTGTGCAACCCGCTGGAGGAAAGCCCGACAAGGATATTGTCCACGCTGATTTCAGAGCCATCGATAATCTTGTCGCGCTCGACAACGCCTACAGCGAAGCCAGCCAGATCGTATTCATTGTCGGCATAAAATCCGGGCATCTCGGCTGTCTCGCCGCCAATAAGGGAGCAGCCGGCTATCTTGCAGCCTTCCACAATGCCTTTTATTACGCTTATCGCGACATCTGGCGCGAGTTTCCCTGTTGCGAAGTAGTCCAGAAAGAAGAGGGGCTGAGCGCCGCATACAATTATGTCGTTTATACACATAGCCACTAGGTCTATACCTATAGTGTCGTGTATGTCAGACATAAACGCGATTTTTAATTTGGTGCCCACGCCGTCTGTAGAAGAGACCAAGACTGGACTTTGGTATCTTGCAGTATCAATGGCAAAGAGACCTGCAAATCCCCCTATCTCGGTGAGCACTCCGCGTTTGAAAGTGGAAGAGACGAGCGGTTTTATATTTGATATAAATTCATTGGCCTTATCTATATTTACGCCAGCCAAGGTGTAATGTGATTTATTGTTCAATGTCCCACCTCGTATATGTTAAAAAACAAACTATTAACTAAACGTTATGGCGGGTAAAGTCAATCTCGATTTGTTGCCCTGATATCTTTTCTCACGCTGTTACATACAGCAAATATGAAAATGCGGCGTTTTTTGAAATCAAAAGACAAGGCTTGATTCTTTTTCAGGCAGATGCCCATTTAAAATTTAGAAGGATTGTTTTATGATGAGTTTGATCCATGTTTATTGTAAGAGGGGTTGCACCCTCAAACTCCTTAGAATTCGAAGGGGATGTTAGATATTGTTGGGTATTGATCATCCGATTGATAAAAAGATCGAATGGGCACAAAAAATTATGAGGACCGTTGGATCCGTGATTTTGGAAGACACGGAAATCTCAGGTCTCATTGAAGGCTATCGAGTTGCTATCAAAGATACCTGGAGCGCGATGTCGGAGGCCGGGGTGTCGGCCCAATGCATGGACTGTGCCATAAATGATGGTGGAAGCTGCTGCGGCAGGGGTATTGAAGACCGATTTGACGCCACATTGCTTCTTATAAACCTCTTTATGGGGATCCGATTGCCGACCGCCAGATTTGACCAGACCGGATGTATGTTTCTTGGCGAGAGAGGCTGTCTGATTGCCGCCCGCCATTTGATCTGTGTAAACTATATCTGTAAAAGGCTCAATGAACGGATTGCCAAAGACGCCATTATGCGTGTTAAGGAGAAGATAGGGAGGGAGGCAGTGGCGGGTTTCGCCCTAGAAGAGGCGTTGAAGAAATGGCTGATTGGACATGGATTCTGAATAAGATATGGAAACGTGTAACGGGCTGGTAGCCTGTCGGCCCTTGACAATTTTGTAGGGTGTCAATGCATGGTTATGCAAGGCAGTTGTGATTTTAATGATGAAAGGTGGATGGGCAAGGCGCTGGAGCTGGCCTCCCGCGCCTTGTCAAATGGGGAATTTCCTGTGGGATGCGTCCTGGTCTCCGGCGAACGGGTGGTTGGAGAGGGTATGAGGCTCAATAGCAAGGGGGGCAGTGCAAATGAGCTGGACCATGCGGAGATCATTGCGCTCAGAGATTTGGTAAGGAGGGAGGCGTGTATTACGGCTGCCGGCTGCGGAGATAGGCATGATTTGACCGCATACAGCACGCTTGAGCCGTGTCTTATGTGTCTTGGGGCATTGGTTCTTAACGGCGTAAAAAGGATTGTCTTTGCCTATGAAGATGTAATGGGGGGGGCCTGCGGCCTTGATCTGTCTACATGCAATTCAGTATTTTTGGTCTCACGTGCAGAAGATCCTGTCAGATTTTATACCGAATCTTTATATAATAGAATGGCCCATGTCAAGGTCATAGGCGGGGTCAGAAGGGACGAAAGCCTTTCGCTTTTTAGGGCATTTTTCTCTGATCCGGCAAACAGCTATTGGAGGGGCAGTTTGTTTGCCGCCTATACGGAGCTGCCGAATAAATAGAAAGATGGACCTGATGCGCCGTACCGTTGAATTCAAGCCTGACACCAGAAACGTCTTCCTGCATATTCTAACAAGATGCAATCTGAAATGCCGTCATTGTTACATTAATCAAGACGAGCATGGCGCGGACATCCTTGATGCGGATACTATAAAAGAATGGCTAGGTTTATTCGTCTATAAGCCAGGTAGGCCGCAATCCGCCTTAAATCACATAAATTGGGCGGATAAGACCAACTTGATCTTTCTGGGTGGGGAACCAACCTTGAATCAGGCCCTTCCCTTGGCGATCAAAGAGGCCAAAAGGCTTGGTTACGGTTCCATTACGGTGGATACGAACGGTTTTCTTTTTTACGATATCCTGGATAAGATAGGGCCTGATGAGCTCAATTACTTGAGTTTTAGTTTGGATGGTTCATGTCCGGAGGTCAATGACCCCATCCGTGGCAGTGGTGTGTTCAAGATCTGTACCGCCGGTATAAGAAAGGCCGTTTCAAGGGGCTTCAATGTAAGTGTTATATTCACAGCGAGTAGAATGAATCTCTATGATCTGGCAAATATGCCAGGGCTTCTTAAAAGATTGGGCGTCAAGCGTTTTTTCATCCAGGTGATAGGCATCAGGGGCAGGTCGTCCGAGGTCGATTCTAGAACAGTGTCGCTTCAGTTTGAGCGTAACGAATGGGAGCAGGTGATGCCGCGTGTTGCTGTGGCTGCAGCCAAGATGGGCATCCATGTTACTTATCCAAAGGTGTTTTTAGGGCCGGATGAGCCTTTCATATGCGCAGGCGTGGCCGCCATGAATTATTTTGTATTTCCAAACGGCAGGGTATACCGTTGTCCGCTCTGTGAGGACTACCCTGTGCATTCATTTGAGATAAAAGGCGGACATCTCCTTGAGAGGCCGCCTCTTACCGAAAGAGAGCTGTTTCAGCTTACGATACCAGAGGGGTGCGTATTCAACCGCATTCTTCATCCAGGCAATATCCAATATGACGAGAAGGGAAGACCTGTCTCACGTATAGCTTGCTGCATGCTCAAGGAGGAGGTCCTGCCAGAAGGTTTTGCAGATTAACATAGCGATGCATAAGGCCTTGGGCCATCATGATATCTTCGGTCTCCTGCCATGCCTTTTTATCTATTCTGCCGATGGGGCCTTTGCCGTTCTGCGGCAGCACCAAACTTCTTGTGGCCGCGAGCTGCCTTTTGATGATCTCTATTGGCGTTGTCTCGTCCATCTCATGGATGGCCTTCGCTGCATCCTGTTCATGCCCCTTTGAGAGCGCCTCCTGCCAGCCTTTGATCACGGCTTGGGTAAATTTTTTTACCAGCCCTGGTCTTTTTTTATATAATTTTTCTGAGGTGATAAGCGAATTTGCCACGAAACTCACACCAAACGCCGCTGGGTCAAAAAACATAGGCTTGGCCCCATTTTGGATCATCTTTTCAGCGAGTATTATACCCTCTACATTGCTGTAAACAGGCCACAAGTCGGCTTCGCCCCTCCAGAAAGGGCCATAGTCCTGATGGACTGCGTAGGTTTGTATATCATCCTTGCTGATATCATACCGGGCGATGAGCGCCTTGAAGATCGCCTCATCGTTTCCGCCATAGGTGATACCGATTTTCAGGCCTTGCAGATCCTTTGGCGTTTTTATATGTATCCTTGACGAATTGTAGATCCATTTGAGCGGATTTTTCTGGAATATCTGGGCGATGACCACTATGTGCGCCCCCTTTTCGCTGGCCCTCAATACCTGGTCGGCCGATGCCACGCCGAAGTCGGCCCGACCGAGCTCTAAATCCCTTATTGCGTCGTGTTCGAGCCCACCTTCTTTTAATTCTACATTCATCCCTTCTTTTTTAAATATACCGCTCTGTTTGGCCCATATCTCACCTGCAGCGCTGACGTTGGGAAGCCACTTCAGTCGGCAGACTATCTGCTCTACCGCCCTATTGCCGGTTTTTTGTCTCCGTCCACCATTTTCTGATGAGCATCCAGAAAGACCGAGGACCAGAATAATTGATGTGATTACAATACCTGCAAACCCTATAAGGCTGGGGTATGTTTCAGTCCTCATTCGGCGGCTACCCTGTGTCCCCTTGGACCTTTGCTGTTATTACGGCCCCTATCGTTTCTATTACGGACAGATACATGGATGAACACAGCCCGATCAGAAAGAGGGCAAGGAGTATATCTGCAAGATTGTCTTGATACAGGGCCTTTTTTATTTCATAACCTATTCCATGCGTCGCGGCAAGGAATTCGGCCACAATGGTACCTACCATGGCCATTGTGCCACTTCCTACCAGAACGGTTATGAGCTTTTCGATGTTTTCAAAGATCCGGATCCCGAGTCTCAACTTCCAGTTCATTCGACCTGTTTCGTTGAAGAAATGTTCGACATCCTCTACGGGCTGAGAAAATATGCCAAGAAGGCTTAAGAGTAGGGGGAAATAACAGATAAGGGCAGCGATGAGGAGTCTCGATGCCAGGCCGTCCCCCAAAAATATGAATATAATGGGACTGACTGCTACAATCGGGTAGGCCTGGAGGTTGTATGCCGCAGTCTTGGTGACCGCGCCTATTGTGGAGCGGAGGCTCCCTACGAAGCCCACCGTTCCGGCAAGGAGGATGGCTGCAAAATGCCCTTCGATTGCCACCAGGAGGGTGTCCAGCGAGGCCATGAGATAGTTCGGTCCGTCATCCCTTGCTGCCCGAAGTAGATCAATGGGTGCTGGTATAAGATAGTCAGAGAGACGCATGGCGTATTTTGCAGTCCACAGAAGCCCGATGGACAGGCAATAGATGATTATGAATTGGATTAGGCGGCTGAGCATCTTCACCTTGTTGAATCTTCTCCTGCACTTGCAGCTCTTAATATCTCATATATCTTTTTTTGGACCATTTCGTCCGATGGGCTGCGGTTGGCCTGCTGGTCAAGGCCGCTTATTTCGATAAGACCTGTCGCACCGTCGGGCGCCTGGGGCAATACGAATATGGTCTTGGAGAAACGCGCTACTTCTATGGCATTATGAGAGATATAGAGGAACATTTTTTTTGGAAATATATGTTTCATGGATCCAAGTATCCCATATCTGGTCGGTTCATCCACGTTGGCGAGTACTTCATCGGTAATAAGTAAGTCAAAGTCTTGCACGAGGTAGCGGATGAGGTTCGCCCTGTTTCTTTGGCCCATAGATAGGGATGTGAATCTGCGGGAGAGGGACTCTTTGAGGCCATAGTCACTTATAAGGCCTTGAAGGAGCTTGGCGTATTTATTATCGGCTATCTTCTTGAAGTGGTCTCCTATCGTAAGCCATCCAGGCAATCTCTCAGAGTCATGGGCGTAGAGTATTCGGCCAAGGTCGGTCTCCACCCTGCCGCTTTCCGCGGTAAGTCCATTGCTTAAAAGTCTTGCAAGTGTGCTTTTGCCTACTCCGGAAAGCCCGAAGAGAGAGAAAAACCCAGGTCCTCTTAGGGAGCAATTGATTCCCTTGAAGACATGAGTCGGTACCCCGGGATAGGAATAGGAAAGGTCTTTACATGTAATGTACATAGGGGGAGTGGCGCATCATGCCCCTTACCAAGCCGCAAACCTTTTATTTTTTCTTTTTTCAAGTGTCTTTTTAATTTGGTTGTTCAGGATATCTTCCTTTAACCTCAAGCTGTTTGATTCCACACCGAATATTGCCTGCTTGAGGTACTCGAAACCAAATTGCATAAGGGCAACGTCATCTTCGAGTATTTCCTTTAGGATCTCATCTTTCACAATATATGTATTTAAAAAACGGCTTTCAAAGACAAATGCCCTGAAGCGCTCCATGTTTGTCGTCACCATATAAAATAGCTGTCTAGCCTTCGGTGGCATCTCAGTCTCCTCGCCGAATGAGCATTTGCGTAGGAGCAGCTCGAGCCAACCTCTGTTCATCGAGTCATAGAGATCGGCCTCTTGATCTCCTCTCCACGCGTCAACCGTCCATTCTGTCTGTTCTTTAAAGCCATGGCAGTGGCTTTCTTTGATCAGAAAGAAGAACTCCTCCCCTTCAGATGCCCCTTTGTCCTGCTTGAGACTCGCGATGCCTATCGGGTAATACCTGCAGCATACAGGTCGATCGGTATATACCTGGCAGCCGTCAGGGGTTACAAATGGGCACTTGCCGTCTTTTTCAAGCATCTTTAAACGTGCTACAGGGACACCCGTTTGGGCGAGTATTTCAGGCTGGGCATAGAGGTGCAAAAAGAGATTAGAAGGCATGCCGAGTCTTTTTTTGAGTCTGATGATGTCATAAGGCGTAAGGATTATATTCATATTGCGGCAGCAATGCGTAAAACAAGACACACCAGGGTGGCAGCGGAATCTGAACGTATCTTTTTTTTCAAGACGTACCGGGTCTATCACGCTCCCCAGCTTTTCTCTTTTAAGCGCCATATCAGCCTTTTTTTTGGCCTCTGAAATGTCCATAATAGTCATCCCGGATTGTTTTTTAGAGACTTAGATATATCTTTTTACCTTAGTGCATGATGCATGGCTTGGCAACGCCAGATTCATCTGATGATATAACACGCTTCAGGGTCTCAAGCTCATCTCTTGTGTTGGCGCTCTTAAGGCATGAGAGATCAGGGCAGAATCTTTTTATGTCTTCGGGCGGCACCTCATGCCTTGGTATATTTGTAAGGAATTTTTGAAGACCCAACCGGTTGTGTCTGATCGAATGTTCGATGAGCGGGATAAGTGATCTGTGATATATTGCATGTAGCGGCTCAATCCTGCCCGGTGTCTTTGGGATGACGACAGGGGCCCAGGTCTCGATACACCACATCCATTCTATGAGTCCTGGGTTTAAGAGCGGCATATCGCAGGCAGTGATAAAGACCCTGTTGCCATTTGCGCTTTTGAGTGCGCCCAATATCCCGCCTATCGGGCCAGTGTTGACCACGGCGTCTTTTATGATCGGTAGGCCCAGATATTTATAGGACCCAGTATCATTTGAGACGATAAAAATTTCATCCGAAACGATGCGGGCCGCCGATATGACGGCATCTATGACATTTCCGCCCAGCCAGCGTGCGAGGGCCTTGTTGTCTCCGAAGCGGCTGCTCCTGCCCCCAGCAAGCACAGCCATGGTTCTGAATCCACATTTATGTCCATAAGGTTTTTTGGGCATCTTAATCATACCTTAGGCGTTTTTGTAAGGAATCCAAAAATGATTGCCAATTCAGTTTTGATGGCGTTGTACAGGCGCCTTGTTTAAGGTAACGGCCTATTTTAAACTGATTGTATAGGCTACCTTATTAATCAATCATCTTTTTTGCAAGTCATGGTCTCTGTCATCGGAGTCTGGCAAAGAAATTTTTTGAAATTCTTTGTGATCAGCCTAATTTTTATCTATAATGGCGATCCAAATAAGGCTCTTTTTTTTGGTCTTCTGTTCAGTTACCGTATTTTCCCCTTGACAATTCCTGTGACTGTGAATATAAAACAACTACAGTACTGAAGAGTAATTCAGTAGTTGACAGGTAATGTAATTTTGGCCGTCAGGGATGTCGAGATCATCAAATATGTATGGCCGGTCTCTAGTCCGATCTAATTTTGGGATCCGGTATATAACAAATTAAAATGTCGAAAGGAGCAAGAAGATCATGGCGTTAGTCAATCCACACGGATCGAAGAAAAAGCTTATGCCGCTTTTGCTTACGGGTAAGGAGCGTGAAGAGGAGATAAAGCGTGCTGACAAGATGAAGAGGGTCGATATAACCTCCAAGGAGTCAGGAGACATATTGATGCTCGGGATGGGCGCCTTTACCCCCCTCAATGGATTTATGTGCAAGGATGATTATGAAGGCTGTATAGAGGAGATGAAGCTTCGCAAGGTTGACCCAGGGACCATGTGGCCTCTGCCGGTTACACTTGCTGTTGACGAAGAGACTAAGAAATCCCTTAAAGTTGGTGAAGAGGTTGCCCTTTATGACAAAGAGACAGGGGACCTGATGGCCACAATGAAGGTTGAGGAGACATGGGAGCCTGACAAGCGCAAGGAGTGCGAGCTCTGCTTCAAGGGCGCCGGTCCTGACTCAGAGAAGTTCTGGGAGGTTGCGGAGGCGGATCATCCAGGTGTACAGCAAATAATGAATTCGGGCAAGTATTATGTCGGCGGCCCGATCAAGGCCCTTTCTGAAAAGGATTTCAGGCAGAAATACGGTGACGCCTATATGCATCCGGCTGTCGCAAGAAAACTTTTCGAAGACAAGGGTTGGAGCCAGGTGGCTGCATTCCAGACCAGGAACCCGATCCATCGTTCACACGAATATCTATGCAAGATAGCCCAGGAGGTCCTTGACGGCGTATTCATACATGCCCTTGTTGGCAAACTCAAGCCAGGCGACATCCCTGGCGAGAAGCGTATGGAGTGCTACAAGGCGCTTCTTGACAACTATTTCAACATGGAGCGCACTGTCCTTGGCGTGTATCCATTAGAGATGCGCTATGGCGGCCCGAAAGAGGCCCTGCTCCACGGCATCTTCCGTCAGAACTTTGGCTGCTCACACCTGATAATCGGCCGTGACCATGCCGGTGTCGGTGACTTCTATGGTCTGTTTGAGGCCCAGGAGATATACGACAGGCTCTGGCCGGGTGCCCTTGAGCTTAAACCCCTGAAGATCGACTGGACCTTCTGGTGCAAGAAGTGCGGCGGCATGGCCTCTCTCAAGACCTGTCCTCATACCAAAGAGGACCGCGTTGTTGTCAGCGGCACCAAGTTCCGCCGCATGATGAGCGAGGGTGGGGAAGTACCGCCTGAGTTCAGTCGTCCTGAGGTGCTGGCCATCTTGAGGGATTATTATCAGAATCTCGAGACCAAGGTAAAGATAAAGAAGGGTGCGTTTGAGGAGCTTAAGTAATTGCAAGTGGGCTGTTGTGTGTGCATACAGGGAGGGGATGGACCCCTTCCTTATAAAAATTTTGGTTAAGAAAAATTAAAAAATAAAAGTCAGGAGGTAATGTTATGCCAAGCTTTGTCAACCCGGAAAAGTGTGATGGTTGCAAGGGCGGGGACAAGACAGCATGTATGTACATCTGCCCCAATGACCTCATGGTCTTGAACCCGGATGCCATGAGGGCCTACAACCAGGAGCCGGATCAGTGTTGGGAGTGCTATTCTTGTGTCAAGATCTGCCCCCAGGGCGCCATCGAAGTGCGTCACTATGCCGACATAGCCCCGATGGGTGGTTATGTTCAGCCCATGCGCGGTACCGATTCCATCATGTGGACGGTCAAGTTCCGCAACGGCAATATGAAGCGCTTTAAGTTCCCGATCAGGACGACCGCAGAGGGTTCGATCAAGCCCTATGCAGGAAAGCCTGAGGGCGGCAATCTCGACGATGGTCTTCTGTTTACCGAAGCAGGCAAGAAACTTGCCACGCCAGCTGACTACAAGTAGGTCGTCCGCTTGATTAGTTTTTATTAAAAAACAAAATTATTTTTTATAAGGAGGAAGATATGGCGTTACCTAATAAACCAAATTGGGAACTCCTGGCTGAGCCGGATCTATCCAAGGTCCCGGTTGTTGAGCATGAATATGATGCCCTTATTGTCGGTGGTGGTATGGCTGCTTGTGGTGCGGCTTACGAGATAGGCAAATGGATGCCAAAAGGTTCCAAGGTGGCCTTGGTTGACAAGGCGGCGTTGGAGCGTTCCGGTGCAGTTGCGCAGGGTCTTTCAGCCATCAATACATATATCGGGGAGAACACACCTTCCGATTATGTTCGTATGGTAAGAAATGACTTGATGGGTGTTGTGCGTGAGGATTTGATCTTCGATTTGGGCCGTCACGTGGATGATTCCGTTCACCTCTTTGAGGAGTGGGGTCTCCCCGTCTGGAAGAAGAAGGGTTCTGAGGGCAAGAAGCTGGTCGAGGGTGGTGAGCCTGTCCGTACCGGCAAGTGGCAGATCATGATCAACGGCGAGTCATATAAGTGCATAGTGGCCGAGGCGGCAAAGGCGGCCCTTGCTGAAATGGGTTATGATCTGTTCGAACGTATCTTCATCGTCAAGTTGTTGCTGGATGCCAACAAGCCCAACACCATCGCCGGTGCGGTTGGCTTCAGCGTCCGTGAAAACAAGGTTCATGTCTTTAAGGCCAAGGCGATTTTGGTGGCCTGCGGCGGTGCGGTCAACATCTTTCGCCCGCGCACCACAGACGAAGGCAAGGGTCGCGCCTGGTATCCCATATGGAATGCCGGTTCCACCTACACCATGTGCATGCAGGTCGGCGCCGAGATGACCATGATGGAAAACCGTTTCACCCCATCCCGCTTCAAAGATGGCTACGGCCCGGTTGGTGCGTGGTTCTTGCTCTTTAAGGCTACTGTCACCAACGGCAAAGGTGAACACTATATAAAGAGCGACGCCGCCAAGGCCGAGCTAGCCAAATATTCTCCATATGGTCAGGCTGCTGTCACGCCGACCTGTCTGCGTAACCACCTCATGCTCTTTGAGATGAAAGAGGGCCGTGGCCCCATCTTTATGGACACAGCGGCCGCCCTTAAGGCCTTCCTCGAGGAGAAGAAGGCGTCCGGCATGGACGAAAAGGAGCTCAAGAAGTACTGGAAAGAGCTGGAGAGCGAGGCATGGGAGGACTTCCTTGACATGTCAGTCGGCCAGGCCGGTCTCTGGGCGTCTATGAATATAGAGCCCGAGAAGGTCGGTTCCGAGATCATGCCCACTGAGCCTTACATGCTTGGTTCACACTCAGGCTGCTGCGGTATCTGGGTGTCCGGTCCAGATGAAGACTGGGTCCCGGCTGATTACAAGTGGGGCTATAACCGTATGACTACAGTCAACGGTCTCTTTACTGCAGGTGACGGCGTAGGTGCATCCGGTCACAAGTTCTCATCAGGTTCTCATGCAGAAGGTCGTATCGCGGCCAAGGCCATGGCCAAGTATATCCGTGACAATGCAGGCTTCAAGCCCACCCTCAAACAGTCTGCCGATGAGCTCAAGGCCGAGATATATAAGCCAGTAAAGGTCTATTATGAGAACTATCAGAAGACCACGCACGAGATGGTCAACCCCAACTACATCAAGCCCCGTCACATGATGGAGCGCTTGATGAAGTACACAGACGAGTATGGCGGTGGTTGGTCACCATACTACATGACAAACGGCAAGCTCCTTGAGATCGCCATGCATCACCTCCAGATGCTCCGTGAGGACTCTGACAAAATGGCCGCAGGCGGTCTGCATGAGCTGCTTCGCGCGTGGGAGAATCTCCATCGTATATGGTGCGTCGAGGATCATCTCCGCCATATCCAGTTCCGTGAGGAGAGCCGTTATCCCGGTTTCTACTATCGCGGTGACTATAACAACGTCAGCGACACTGACATGGATCAGGGCGGGTGGAAGTGCTTCGTCAACTCCCAGTACAATCCCGAGACCGGGGAGTGGAAGACCTTCAAGAAAAAGCTTCACAAGATTATAGCTGATTAAGAATGGATCTTTTTGTGCTTGTAATTGAGAGATCTATTGATTAGATTAAACATCCAGGCGCTGGTCTGAACCGGCGCCTGGTATTTTTTCCTTGTGTTTCGGCGTCAATCCGTGCTCGGCGTATTGGCTGGTTTTCCCCAGGCAGAACGCGGATCACTGGCTGGCGATGTCGGCAGTGCCAATTAAAGAAAATTAAAAAGGAGCGGGCAGATGAGTGGAAGCATACTCGTGGTAGGCGGTGGCTTTAGTGGGCTGACAGCCGCCGTTGAGGCCGCTGAAATGGGCTATGATGTCTATTTGGTAGAAAAGGAGAGTTATCTAGGCGGGAGAGTGGCTCAGCTTAACAAGTATTTCCCGAAGTTATGTCCACCAACATGCGGTCTTGAGATCAATTTCAGGCGGGTTAAAACCAATCCAAGGATCATCTTTTACACACAAGCTGATGTGCGTTCGATTTCAGGCGGCCCTGGGGATTTTAAGGTTGAAATCAACATAAATCCGCGCTACACCGCACCGCAGTGCAATAACTGCAAGCCAGGGGAGGCGGTTGCGACAACTGAGCTGCCCAATGAATTCAATTTCGGCATGGATAGGCATAAGCCAATCTATATGCCGCATCCGATGGCATTTCCAAATCAGTGCGTAGTAGATTCATCGATTGTCGGGTCCGATGAGGCAAAGAAGATTAAAGAGGCGATGCCACCGGGCCATGTAGACCTTGAGCAGAAGTCTGAGATGGTGACATTGAATGTAGGGGCCATAATAGTAGCTACTGGTTGGAAGCCATACGACGCTACTAGAATGGACAGGTTGTGTTTTGGCAAGTATCCAAATATCGTCACCAATATGATGATTGAGAGGATGGCTTCTCCATCTGGACCTACAGGGGGCAGGATACAACGTCCATCTGACAAGGCAGAGCCAAAAAGTGTTGGTTTCGTGCAGTGCGCTGGCTCCCGTGACAAGGATCACCTGCCTTATTGTTCTTATATCTGTTGTATGGCAACCTTGAAACAGGCCCTCTATCTCAGGGAGCAGTCACCAGATACCGAGATCTATATATTTTATATAGATATACGTTCTCCGGGCATGAAATATGAAAAATTTTATAAAAAGGTAAAGGAAGATAAAAAGATACATTTTATCAAAGGTAAGGTGGCCGAGGTAAAAGAAGGTTCATCGCCAGGGAATATTATACTCGTCGCTGAGGATACAATCGGTGGTGGCAAGATCGAGCAAGAGGTTGAGCTTGCAGTGCTGGCGACTGGAATGCAGCCTACGGGCGCCTTTGATCCGATCCCGGGCATTGAATATGATGCCGACGGTTTTGTTGTGTCAAAAGATGGGATTATACCTTGCGGGTGCGCAAAAAGGCCGATCGATGTGGTTTCTTCAGCGCAGAGCGCGACGGCGGCGGCATTAAAGGCTATACAGACGCTGGTCAGGAGGGCAGGCTAATGGCAAATAAGATTGGACTTTACATATATACAGGGGATGGTATTGCCGATGCCATTGATGTGGAAAGGCTTGTGAAATTGGCATCGGGCGAGCTCAATGTGCCGATAGTCCGTACGCATGCGGATCTTTATTCGCCGGACGGCGTGGCGATGGTTGAAAAGGACATTAAAGATGAAGGCATAAATGCCGTGGTACTGGCTGGCATATCGCCAAGATATGAGTATAAGGCATTTGATTTCCCTGGGGTATTGCTTGAAAAGGCAAGTCTCAGGGAGCTGGTCGTCTGGAGTCACAAGATAGCCCCTGACGACGAGAAGGCAGATGCCAAAAAGGAGCATATACAGGAACTGGCCGAGGATTATATCCGCATGTCTGTTACGAGGCTGACCAAGGCCCAGCTACCGACTCCTGACAAGCTTGAGAATCCCAGCAGGCGGATATTGGTGATCGGTGGCGGCGTAACGGGCATGACTGCAGCCATCGAGGCGGCTGAAGCCGGCTATGAAGTTACAATTGTTGAGAGGGAGGCCGAGCTTGGTGGATATGCTGCAAGGCTTAGAAAGCAGATCCCTCTTGGTCCAAACTATTCCGAGCTTGTCGCTCCAATAGTCCAGGATATGGTCGCAAAGGTCAAGGCTAACAACAAGATACAGGTAAAGACTAGCACAGAGGTTGCCCGTATAGGAAATGCCCCAGGCCAGTACAGGGTGAGTTTTAAGGCTGCTGGTGCCAAGAGCGAATGGGATGCCCCTGTGCCGCTTACCCCTGAAGAAAAGTTGGATGCCAACGGTAAAGAGCTCTCGGCCGAAGATCAAAAGAAGATATATGCCGCCAAAAACGAGGGTCGCAATGATTACATGCAGCAGGACCCGAATGCCGAGATATTTGGTGCCGTTGTCCTTGCCTCTGGTTGGAAGCCTTATATACCAGCGGAAGGTGATTATCCGCATTTATCATGGGGGCATCCAAATGTCATTACAAATCACCAGCTTGAACAGATCGCAAAGGCAGGCAAGATAATCCGCCCATCAGATGGTAAAGAGGTAAAGACTATTGCATTTATCCAAAGTCCGGGTGGCAATAACGACGATGCTGACTTTCCTTATGCATCGGCTGTGACCAGTATGGTGGCCCTTAAGCAGGCTAAATATCTTCGCGAGGATCAGCCTCAGGATGGCCGTGCCTATGTATTTTATCAGCATATGCGCACCCCTGGACAGTATGAGTATTTTTACAAGGGTCTCCAGAATGACCCAGGCATATTTTTAACTAAGGGCTCTGTGACCGAGGTAAAAGACAATGGTGAAGGCGGCCTTACTGTCAATGTTGAGAATACATTGATTGGCGGAAATATCTCGGTTGATGTGGATATGGTCGTCTTGGCAACAGGCATGATTCCAACCACAAAAGATGAGGCGGTTATCAATCTTGCCTATCGCCAGGGTCCTGCCTTTAGGGATCTCGAACTCTTCGGCGGATACTGTGATTCAAATTTCATATGTTTTCCATATGAGACGAGGCGGACTGGTATTTATGCAGCAGGGCCTGTGCGCCGTTCAATGACAATCGAAGAGTCGATGGAAGATGCAGCAGGCGCTGCCTTGAAGGCCATTCAGGCGGTGAAGGCGGCCGAAGATGGTCATGCGGTACATCCGCGTACTTGGGATTTTGATTATCCTGATTTTTATTTCCAAAGATGTACGCAATGCAAGCGCTGTACGGAGGAGTGTCCTTTCGGTGCCCTTGATGATGACGAAAAAGGTACGCCGAAACCAAATCCAACCAGATGTAGACGTTGTGGCACATGTATGGGTGCATGCCCTGAGCGTATAATAGGTTTCAAGGATTACAATATCGATGTCGTCGGATCGATGATCAAGTCGATTGAAGTCCCTGATGACGATGAAGAAAAGTTGCGCATGGTAATTTTCGCCTGCGAGAATGACGCCTATCCGTGCCTTGATATGGCGGCGGCAAAGGGTTTGACCTGGTCGCCCCTGCCTAGAATCATCCCGGTCAGATGCCTTGGATCCGTCAATGTTGCATGGATCAAAGATGCGATGTCGAGCGGCATAGACGGTGCCTTGCTTCTTGGTTGTAAGTTTGGTGATGACTATCAGTGTCATTTTGTAAAGGGCAGTGAACTTGCAAATCGTCGGATGGAAAACGTAGCCGAGACGTTAAAGTCCCTTGGCATGGAACCCGAACGTGTTAAATTGGCGCAGGTCGCCATCGACGAATATGACGCCGTGCCAAAGGTGATCGATGAATTTGTCGAAGAGATTGTATCAATGGGACCAAATCCATTTAAAGGTTTCTAGGAGCAGGAGGTAAGGTAATGGCTGAGTATACGAAGGTACAGCCCGATCTGTCTTTTGTAAGAAACGTTATAGATTCGGGCGGGGATACGGTAAAGTCATGTTACCAATGCGCTACTTGTTCAGTGGTATGTCCGCTGTCCACCCCTGAGAGTCCGTTCCCTCGCAAGGAAATGCTTTGGACACAATGGGGCTTGGCCGACAAGCTCGCAGGTGATGTGGATGTATGGCTGTGCCATCAATGTGCGGATTGCACTGTTTATTGTCCTAGGGATGCCAGGCCAGGGGATGTGCTCGGGGCAGTCCGTGCCAGCGCTATTCGCTATTATGCTAAACCAAAGGCCCTTGCAGATATGCTTAGCAGCCCTGGAGGCGTCATAGGCGCAATAATTGCTGCTGCAGTGCTGGTTTTGGTAGTGGCTGCCGCATGGTCGCAGGTTACAGGTGAAGGCTTTCCGTTCCCTGAGGGAGACGTGGTGTACCACAAGTTCCTGAGTGTAATCCCCATTGATGCGATATTCTTATCTATAGCAGCTTTTGTGCTTTTTGTTTGCTATAATGGCGTTACTAATTTCTGGTTAGATATAAGCAAAGGGGCCGGTCTGCCAACATCTTATACCGGTTCAGTGCCTGTCCCACCGTTCGGTGTGCTTATTGGGAGGTATACCTGGCCAGCCATCCTTGAGATATTAAGCCATGCCCGTTTCAAAAAATGCGGCCAGACCGTCGAAAGGGCAAGGGGTCATTTGTGGCTACTCTGGGCCTTTATAATCCTGTTTTTGGTTACGAACTTTGTATTTATAGCAGAAGACCTGCTGCATAACGCCTTACATCTAATCGGCCCTGTAACCCCGATGCCTCTTTATCACCCCGTTAAGTTACTAGCCAACTTTGGGGCGATCTTGATGATAAGTGGTATCTGGCTTATCAAGACTATGCGCGATAAAAAGACAGAAGAAAAGGTGCTCAAAAGTTCATCTCAGGACTGGATACTTATATGGTTGATATTTGCGGTCGGTGCTACTGGTATAGCATCAGAAGTATTTAGGCTCATCAATGTGGCACAGATAGCATATCCGATATATGTCTTTCACCTTGCCTGCGTTGCCGTACTATTCCTGTCGCTCCCATATACAAAGTTTGGGCATCTTGTATATAGGACGACAGCTTATATCTTTAAAATGTGGGCGGATGACGTAAAGGCTGGGAAGGCTGGATTTGGCCTTGAGAAACCTATAGCAGTTGAAGAGGCCCATTAACTTATTTATTAGCCAATTTGGCAATGCATTAAAAGCGGCGTAAGATATGGTCTATCTTCGCCGCTTTTAATTACTTTATTAGATACCCTCTGCTATTTAAGCCAGGCGTCCAGGTCCGATCATTTATGGAGCAGTGGGGAGACCTGCGTTATTTCGTTGGATCCAGATCCAGTATGTAAAGACAAAGGAAGAAAGGCAAGACATGGACTTTAGAGATCTCGATATAATCATGTAATCTGCTTTACAGATATTGCTGTGCTGAGAGTGGAAAGACTTGCTTTTTTCAAAGAGCACGCTATTATACCCTTTTTAAGTCAGGGACGGCTGGCGTAGCTCAATGGTAGAGCAGCTGATTTGTAATCAGCAGGTTGCGGGTTCGAGTCCCATCGCCAGCTTTCAGTGTATACCGGTTTTATGGAGGGGTTCCCGAGCGGTCAAAGGGAGCAGACTGTAAATCTGCCGGCTCAGCCTTCGGAGGTTCGAATCCTCCCCCCTCCACCACTGATACATGCCCGAGGGTAGGGCTTTTGTGAGGGGGGAGTTAAAGCGGGAGTAGCTCAGTGGCTAGAGCATCAGCCTTCCAAGCTGAGGGTCGCGGGTTCGAATCCCGTTTCC